>JAAYLH010000131.1 GCA_012521995.1 Bacteroidales bacterium
GTATCTATCTGAAGGCAATTATTTGGCCGGGGTAAGGTCAGTTTACACAACTGGTGAGTCGGAAATCATTACCAAGGACTTTACAATAACCGTTGGCGATGATGGCTCCCAGGTGGAGGAAATGGAACAGTTTCTGAAAGTATTTCCCAACCCTGCTTCCAAATGGTTGAACATGGAATCCACACAGTTTATTGATTCTTACCGCTTGATCAACAGCCGTGGGGAAGTTGTTGCTTCGCAAAAAATAGATGCTTACTCAGCCCGCATTGATGTGTCTTATCTTTCAGGCGGGGTATATTTCCTTCAGGCCTTTAGTGGAAAGAATCAGATTTATCAGGTCATTGAAATTTTAAGATAAAGGGAGCCCCCTTCGGGGGGACCTTTTTGTAGGTTTTCTCTTCATGCAATTGAAGTTGCCTCATTAATTTGGGGCAGCTTCTTTGTTTTAGGTCGGAATGTTCTGGGTTAATTAATACTTGTTGCATAAATAATAAGGCCTGGCATTTGCCTGGTTTATTACGGTTCCCTTTTGACGGGCGATTGAAAAGGCAAGATAGTTTTTACCCCTTAATGAAAAGAAGTGGCGACCTGACCTAAGATTGTTGGTCTTTGATAAATCACCGCGAACCTAAAATAATTGGAGAGAGGGGTAGTGCATTGGCGGAGAAAAAAGCAAGGCCCAACTTCATTTAAGCTATACTCAGAGGTGGATCTTTCTTGTTGATTAGGATTAATTACTTACCTTAGGAAAGGTGATTTGCTTGTACGATAGAATGCTGAATGGCATATTTGTATAAACCAAGGCTGCCTTTGGCGTTGGTTTTGGCCAGGATGCTCTTGCGATGGGTTTCCACAGTCCGTTCACTGATAAAAAGCTTTTCTGCGATTTCTTTATTTGACATTTCCTGAATGATCAACAATAAAACTTCCACTTCTCGCTTTGTGAGTTTGCTTTTCTGGATGTCTGGGCTTTCTTCAAGGTTTTGCAAACCTTCAACCTGTCCCATCACAACCTCCTGAATTTCTCTTCCAATGAAACGGTTGCCTTCTGAAACTCTTTTGATGGCCTGGACCAACTCGCTAATATTAGCCGATTTTAGAATGTAGCCCAACACTCCCTTTTTTATCATCTTTTCAACGTGCTGGTAATCATCGTACATGGTTAATGCCAGCACTTTTGCGGTCTTCTTTCTTTTCAGGATCATTTCGGCAAGGATCACCCCCGACATTTTTGGCATATTTATGTCTACCAAATAAACATCCACCTCAAGCCTTTCAAACTGAGTCAGGAAATCCTGTGGGTCGAGGGAGTATCCAACGAGTTCGAGATCAGGTTCATCCCCCAAGAGGGAAAAAACTCCATTAATAAAGAGTTTGTGATCATCAATCATATATATCTTAATTGGCTTCATGTCTTAAAATTCTTATAAAAACTTAATGACTACAGCACGCCATCCGGAATGATTAAAGTAATGATGGTCCCCCTTCCGGACATGCTGTCAATCAGGAATTGCCCGCCAAGGCTTTCAATACGGTTGTTGGCGTTTACTAATCCCATTCCATTGCTGCCATTTAGATTTGCTGGGTTAAATCCCTTACCGTTGTCTTCTATCATCAAGGTCAGTTCTTTTTTATCCTGCAAGACCTGGATATTTAATTCGGTACAATCAGAATGCCTCACCACATTATTGAGCACTTCTTGAAAGGTGCGGTAGAGGGCGTGCTCCACATAAGGCTTAAAGGGGCCGTTCAAGCCATTAATGCTAAGACTAACCTCAAAACGGCGCAAGTGGGCCAGTTTAAGGGAAAGGTCCTTAAATGCCTCCGCTAAACCTTTTTCGGTAAGAATTTTGGGTGACATATTATTGGAAATATTTTTCAATTCTTTCAGTACTTCGTCAATGTTATTTTGTGTGGTGTGAAGGATGAGCTTTTTCTTGGATTCTGTAATTTCATCTTTTTCCAGGATGTTGGAAATATTCAGTTTTGAAAGGGACAACAGAGGGCCAATTCCATCGTGCAGTTCCTCACTCAGTCTCTTTCTTTCATTGATTTCAGCATTCATTACGGCCTGGGTTTTTTCAACACTGTGCCTGATGCGGATTTCGTTTTCCTTATCCTTTTGTTTTTGTTTTACACGGCTAAGCACAATATAATAGACCATGGACAAAATGACGATAGTAAAAAAGAGCAAAATGAACAATCCATAGACAATTGTTTTTCTTCGGTCAGAAATCAACTTTTCCTTTTCAATTTCCCGTTCTTTACTGGCCATAGATTCAATGAGTCGCTGGATTTCGAGATTATACACCTGTGCGTGCTCCGAATGACGGTCTAATTCCTTTTTAAACTGCTCGGCTTGCTTCAGGTAGTTTAAGGCGAGCCGGGTATTTCCTTTTTTCTCATAAATTCTGGCCAATAGCCTTAGTGCTTTCACCTCTTGTTTTTTGATTTTTTTCTCCAGGGCAATATCCATTGCTGCATTCAGATAGCTTAGGGCTACGTCAGGTTTGCCTGTTTCGAGGTAAACCTGTGAAATTCCCAACAAGGCGGTAAACTCGGCAGATCTTGACTTAATCACTTTGGCTATGGAATCGCTCTTTTGGAAGTTGTCGAGCGCTTCATCATACCTTCCCTCCAAAAGGATAAGGTTGGCCATTTCCTGGTAAATTGTAGATAGCCCAAAATTGTTTCCCGTTTGTAAACCAAAATCAACAGCTTTCAGAAAATAAAGGTGAGCAGAATCGGATTGTTCGATGCTGGTAAAGTATTGTGCCAGATGACTGGATACAGATGAAAGCCCGATAGAATCTTTGACCTCTTCAAAGCCTGCAAAAGCTTGCCGGAAATAATTGATTGCCGTTTCCAGGTCGTTGATGTCCAGGTAAATACGTCCAATATTGTTTAAGGCACTTGCAATAAATTTTTTTGAGTCAATAATTTCGTAGGTTTGTTTTGCACGTTGGAGGAAATCGAGGGCATCCTTATAGTTTCCGAGTAAAATATTGACGACAGCAATGTTATTATACGCATTACCTATGTGCATATAAGAATTTCTTTTCAGGGCAAATTCAAGAGTTCGATGAAAGGCATTAAGGGCTTGGGAGTATTCGGATTGAAACAGATAGGTGCTACCCAGGATGTTATAATAAATCATCTCATAAACTTCCTTCAAGTCTGGGTGGATGGAGTTAATACGTTGATGCACCATCATCCTGGCACTGTCGGGATTAGAATACATCAAACTATAAATCTCCTTGAAAGCAGCTTCCTCGGCTTGCACAAGAGGGTTGTCCAAAAGAGAACTTTTTCCGGCAAAAGAAGCCTGTTTATTGCCGGGCTTAAAAACAATATACCATCCCAGGGCAAGAAGCAAGCCTGCTCCCAGTATGACAATAACCAATTTTATCCATTGAAAACGATTCAACAAGAATTTGGCGAAGAAACCCTTATTAACCATAGCCTTAACATTTCTAAACTTTATTGCAGTAATATCTCCGCGCAAAATTAGGATATTCGGTAAGGCCTCAGCACGAATAAAAGTCTTTTCGGCCCCCAATTGGGAAAAATACCCAGTTTTTGGTATTGTCAGCAAGGCCTTAATAAGCCATCTTTGCTAAAAGCTAATAGATTCAGGTTCTATTGTTTTCCTGATCCAACCAAAAACCTTTAATCAATATTTTTATGAAAAGAAATTTACTTCTAACCATTGCCTTTTTTTTAATTATTTCCATTACAGGATTAAAGGGCAACGCTTCTGCTTCTGCTGGTTGGGGACCAGCCAACAAAAGTACCCCAGTGTTTTTTGAGGATTTTGCAGGGGGGCAAATTCCTACAGGATGGCAGAATAATTTGGTCTCGGGCATGGCCTTTGAATTCTTTTCCTCGCCCAGTGCATCCTTGGCGTATATTTTGTCCGAACAGGGCTTTCCTCTTGTTCAGGCTCAACTCCAAAGTCCTGCCATTGACCTGAGTGGATTCACCACTGCGGCTTTCAGCATTAGCCATATGTTCTTTCTGGAGGGTACTCACCCTGCTGAGCAATATGCTTCTATAGAGTTTAGTACAGATGGTAATAACTGGACCCCGGTATTTACCATTACGGAATCGCTTTCAAATGCGGGGGAGTATCCGGTTGATTCCTTTGATATTACTGAGATTGCAGCTGGTGAATCACAGGTTTTTTTCCGGTTGCATTTCAACGTCCCCGAGAATATGGCGGACTACTATCTCATAATTTGGGAGATAGAAAGCGTGACAATCACCGGCACATCTGGCGCTGAGATGCTTACATTGCCTTGGGTTGCCGATTTGTCAAGCGGGGAGCTTCCCTCAGGATGGACGAACCAGGTATTGGGTGAATCCGGTTGGAGCTTTTTTGTGAACCCGATCTATCACACGGTAATTTACAGTGTACCCGGGATGCAACATGTTCACGCACGGCTCCAAACTCCGATGTTTGACCTCTCAGGGGAAACGACTGTTACTCTGGATCTGAATTATCATCTTACTTCCAATGATCCTGGAAATGAAACAACCTCATTGATTCAGTACAGCGAAGATGGCGAAAATTGGTTTCCGCTTTCAATCCCTGACATCAATACCAACGGGGAAATAGTAAATGCACAATTTGACATTTCGGCAGATGTCGCTGGGAAACAAGTTAAACTGGGCTTTTATGCTGATTTCCCATCAGGGATTGATAACTACGAAATTTTTTGGGAAATCTTTGGGATATCTCTTGAGGGGGCTGGTATTCCTACCTATAACCTGACATTTCAGGTTCAGGACGAATTGGGTAATCTGCTCAATGATGCCATCATCACCCTTGAAGACCAAACCAACATTGCAGGTGATTACCTTTTTGAGCAGGTCCCTGCAGGCAATTATGATTACACCATTGAGCTTGCCGGCTATTACACCGAGACAGGTGTGGTAACAATCACTGACGAAGATCTTGTGTTTCCGGTTACCATGGAAGAAGTGATTTATGTGGTCGATTTTGAGCTAATTGACCTCAACTTTTTCCCTGTCGATGGGGCTGTTATTACTTTGAATGATACCCCCGCCGAAGCAGGAGTTTACAGCTTTCAACTACCAGCAGGTTCCTATTCTTTTTTTATTTCAATTGAAGGCTTTGAGGAGTATGCCGGCAGTTTTGAGGTAATTGATCAGGATATCATTGTTGATGTAGTACTTATTGCCTTACCCAGTCTTCCGTTTAGCTTGCCCTATAATGAAAATTTCGGTGGCTTTACTGCGAATCAACTGCCAACAGGATGGCAGCGTACCACACCATCCTGGCAGATCAATGAAAGCGATGAGGCTCAGGGAGATGCTCCTGAAGTAAGCTTCGAGTTTAATAATTACATTAATGCACCCAGTGGCAGGGCTTTATTGATGACTCCCTGGATTGACCCACTTGAAGAAGAAAGTTTGTGGCTTAGTTTCAACCATCACCTGAACGATATTCTGGGTTCTATTCAGCCTTATACTATCAGTATTGAAGGTACGCATGATGGCGAAATCTGGGAAACCTTCTGGACAATGAACCCTGTTGAAAGCATTGACCCGGAGAGTTTGCTTATCGATATTTCAAGTATGTCAGGCAACCCCTTCAGGATTGCTTTTGTGGTAGAGCTAATGGAAGGAACAAGCCCAATTTCCGTTGCGTGGTATCTGGACAATATCCACATTGAAGCAGAGCCAATTCCGGAAATTTATACGTTGGTACTGGAAGTGGACATGAGTACTGCACCAGGTTTTAATCCAGCTACCGACCAAGTGTTCGTTAGTGGTTCAATGTTCGACTGGGCCGAGCCAGGCTCAGAACCTGAGCTTCAGCTTATGAGCCGTGTGGGCGATTCCTGGATTTGGACAAAAAGCATGGAACTTGAGGAAGGATCTTATTCATACAAATACTACCTGAACAATGGCTGGGACGGGGCCGAATGGGGTGACGAGGCAAGTCGCGAAATCCTATTGGCATCAGACATGATCCGGTTGGACTTTTGGGGTTTTATTGAAACACCGCCCCTTGTAGAAATAATACTCGAATCACAGCCTGAAGGTGCAGGCACGCTGAATGGAAGTGGCGAATATTACCAAAACCAAGCTATTCAGATTTCGGCACAAGCAGAAGAGGGGTATAATTTCTTAAACTGGACTCTTGGCGGAGAGGTGATAAGCTTAGAAAATTCTTTTGAGTTCCTGGTGCCAGCCTCTGATGTTACTTTGGTTGCCCATTTTGAACTGATCCCCGAACCTACCTATGTCCTGAGCCTGCTTGCAGACCCGCAAGAAGGAGGTACCCTTAGTGGGGCTGGCGAATACGAAGCCGGAACGGATATTGTGCTTAGCGCCCAAGAGGCCGAAGGCTATGCCTTTGTTGAATGGACCCTGGATGGTGCTATGATTAGCCAGACGTCGAGCTTCACTTATACAATGCCGGCCAACAACGTTCAGCTTACTGCCCATTTTGAATCGATCCCCGAACCCACCTATGTCCTGAGCCTGCTTGCCGATCCAGAAGCAGGAGGGACTGTGAGCGGGGGCGGCGAATA
>JAAYLH010000024.1 GCA_012521995.1 Bacteroidales bacterium
CTCAACTTCTCAACTTCTCAACTTCTCAACTTATCCGCCATCTCTGTTTCATCTTTTTTTTGTATCTTTGCAGTACATTCTCCGGGGCTGACATGGCTTTGACAGCGGGTCGAGTGGGAATGTAAGCATGCCGAGCGCTGTGAACGCGGCTCGTTAATCCCGATTCTCAAGCCTATAAACGGCAACGATTACAACTACGCTTTGGCTGCCTAATAATAGTTATTAGGTGCCATTTGCTTCCCGGGAAGCCACGCCCGGCCGCGTCCCCAAGGAAGCATCACCAAAAGCCGGGATAAGTTGTGCAAGGCCCTGGTGCACGATCGAAAATAAAAAGGGCTCAGGCAATGGATAGGGCCGCCTTTCCCCAGTTCAACGCTGAAACTCCAATGAGAGGATAAGCATGTAGAAAGCATTTTTGCTGCTCGTTTGGACGAGGGTTCAATTCCCTCCAGCTCCACAAAAAAAAGGCTGCCCCGCAAAAAGAGGCAGCCTTTTTTTTCTTTTTCACCAATCTTTTGTTTTTTTCACTAAAGGGCTTGCCAAGCTTCCTTGCCCCCCGCTACTATCGGGAAATACCGATACAGCTTTTTATTGTAAATCACCGGGGTGCACCCTTAAACCCGCCTGGGATGCAATTTAGGGGTATCCCTGATGATAATCCTGATTTTTTTATAATTATCGCCTCAGCCCTGTTTTCATGCAATTAAATATTTTATTTGTCGACATTTTTTGTTGCTTAATTTCGCTAAATTTTTTGATTTACTAATTTTTAGGCAAAATAATTTCATAAAGTATATTATGGTTTTTATATTTTATATTATTCTATTTATCTAATTTTCAATTTATTATATTTTTTATCTAATAAATTCACTTATAGTTATTCGTATTTAATTAGTAAAAACCCTTAGTTAAAAATATGGGAAAATCCTAATTGCCCACCCTGAGGGATGGCTGTACTTTTATGATGTAAAATCAATGAAAAAGATTTTTCGAACGCTCTTTTCTTTTATTCATTAAACCCTCCCCAAAATGAAAAAACTTTTACCCATCGCAACCAGCGTGTGGATCATTTGTATGTTAATAATAAGTACAGGCCTTCAGGCACAGGGCATACAAGTATCCCCCGCTCATGAAGGCACTCCGATCAACGGTTTGGTTTCCCCGAGCCAGGAGATGCCAGTCTTTTCCAACCCAACCGGACTCACCCCTGCTTCAACGTCTTCACAATCCTCTTACCAGGGGATGAAGACTGCCGTTTATGAGCCTTCAGGATTATGCAGCACGGATGTTCCTTTTCTCGTTGTTGACCTTTCAGCAGCGCCAGCCGGGACCTATACCCTGACAGATGCAATTCGTAACGGCACTTGCTGTGGGGTAAATGATGGAGCAGTTCGCTGCTTTGAAGTTTTGCTGATCGTATCCGATGAAACGGCAGCAGTAAGCCTGGACGTATTGGGAGCTACCGCAACAGGTGCAGCCGATTGGTGGCTCACTCCCCTGCCTGCATCCGACGGGACTTGCACAAGTCCCTCCTATAAGGTAGGAGATGAAGTTTGCATTCAGGACGGGGGCCTGTATGCCCTCACTTTTTGCAAACCTGGACAGAACATCTACGAATTGCAAATCGAAGCCATTGCTAAACCTTCCATTCCTGAGGTGTTTGAAGTACGGCAAGACTGCAGCAGTCTTTTACAGGTAAGCGGTTATGATGCTTCCAGCCTAAGCTGGAGCGGCGAATTTGCAGATGCCCTCGATTTCTCCACAGGCAATGACAGCCCCACCTTTACCTGGATTGAAGGGATGCCCCTTTATCCCAATGCCATTGACTTTAGCGTTTGTGG
Organism: Bacteroidales bacterium; assembly: GCA_012521995.1. GTDB lineage: Bacteria > Bacteroidota > Bacteroidia > Bacteroidales > UBA7960 > UBA7960. The sequence continues at coordinate 1,842 of JAAYLH010000024.1, forward strand.
AACAGCTACCGGACTGGAAAACTGTTCGGGATACATTGAGGAGATTTGTGAAACCACAAGTGTTTTTGTTTACCCCGAACTGCAAGTGGGAGTAAGCCCTGAAGTTCCGCTGTTTTGCGAAGATGGCCAGGTGGAACTGATGGCCGGCATCAGCGGAGGCAAACCGCCCTATTCTGTTCAGTGGATTAACCCCCTGGGCGAGATTGCGGGAAACGGAGAAACGATTCTTGCTGATGTGACAGGAACCTGGACGCTGGTAGTGGCCGATGCCCTGACCAATGCCAATTGTCAGGCAGCCGAAATTGAAATTGAAGTCATTCAGACCATCCTTTCCCTGGAAGGCAACGTGGAAAACGTTGCCTGTTTCGGTGGAAACGACGGCAGCATTGAAGCAACAGTTGAAGGAGGCACTGCCCCCTATCAGTTTCATTGGAGTCATGACGCCAGCCTCAACGGCCCTATTGCCCAGGGACTTGAGGCAGGAACCTATATCCTGACTGTGGCCGATAGCAACGAATGTACTGTCACCATGACCTTTACGGTTGAACAAGCTGCAGCTGACCTGCTGGCACAAATCGTTCAAATTGAAGACGAGAGCTGCCTGGGCGCCAACAACGGCACCGCAGCCATCAACACCCTGGGCGGAACCCCACCCTATACCTTATTGCTTACTGACCCCAACGGCCAGGAAGTCATTGCCGATGGTTTTGGTGGAGTAAAATCGACTAGCACCAGCCGTATGCGCCACAACGAAATCAGCCGCTCCAGGAACACCCCCTCTCAAGAAGACCTTTTAAATGTCTTGGAACAAGTTGAAGCCGATTATTTCTTTAGTAACCTAATGCCCGGCACATACCAGGTAAGCCTGACTGATGCCAATGGGTGTGAAACCCAGATTAGCTTTACCCTTGCCGAAGGACCTGCCAGTGAGGTTGTGATTACGCCCGACGGGGAAACCGAGTTTTGCGCCGGCGGATGGATTACCCTCAGCGCCACCGAAGGCCTCTCCTACCTGTGGAACACAGGGGAAACAACCCAAAGCATTGCTGTTGACGAAACGGGAGAATACACCGTCCAGGTTACCTTTGGAAACAACTGTATTGGTGAGGCTGCCATTATGGTAGTGGTTAATGCCATGCCTGAAGTCAGCCTTTCCGCCTTTGAACCGGTTTGCAGCAACACTGCAGCATTTTCCCTTGGCGGTGGCATCCCTGAAGGGGGCATTTATTCGGGCGAAGGTGTTTATGAGGGGATTTTTGACCCCAGCCTCCTTTTACCCGGCACCTACGAAATAAGCTATATTTATGCTGATCCTAATGGTTGCAGCGCTGCTGCCACCCAATCCATTGAAGTACTTCAGGCTCCCTGCATTGAGGTAAGCCATACCGATGTCAGCTGTTTTGGAGGCCACGATGGCTCCATCACAGTAAATATTACTTGTGGAAATGTCATCCAGATTTGCATTATTACCTCCCTCGACGACCTGGAAGAATGCCTTGACAAGTCAAAAATAGGGGGTGCACAGTATAACAACCTTCCTGCGGGCACATATTTCATCGTGGCCGAGGATGCTAATGGCTGCTATTCGATTGAAGAAGTGACCATTAATGAGCCTTCCCACCTGGTGGCTGAAGCCGGCAATTACGAGGAAATGATTTGCCAGGATGGAGTAACCAGTGTGATCATCACTGCTGAGGGCGGCACACCCCCTTACACGGGTACCGGAACCTTCACCGTGGGCACCGGTGAACATACCTTTGTTGTTAGCGATGCCAATGATTGCCTTGCAGAGGTCAGCATTGAGATCGAGGCAGCACCCCTAGTTGCGTTTGTTTGTCCCGAAGACATTCAGATCACGACTCTTGATAATACTTTCATCCTTGACGGAGGCCTTCCGGAAGGCGGCATTTATTCAGGAAACGGGATTACTTTTGATGAAGCAACGGGAGACTACCTGTTTGACCCTGCCTTAGCAGGCACAGGTGAACACAACATACAATATTATTATGAGGATGAATATGGCTGTAGTTATTCATGCGAATTCATGATCGTGGTGGTTTTTGACCCCGATTTTGAATGCCCTGAAGACCTGGTATTGTGTGAGGATCATGAGGCCATCGAGCTTGTTATTAGCGGCCATGAAGGTCAGTTTAGTGGTACGGGCGTTGTGGACAATGTGTTTGACCCGCAGATGGCGGGCCCCGGTGAACACCAGATTGTTTTCACCTATTCCGATGCCTATGAAAATGAATACAGCTGTAATTTCCTTATCACGGTGAATGCACTGCCTGAGGTTAGCTTTGCCGAGCTGGTGGATGTATGCGAACATGGCCCAGCTTTCACCCTTGAAGGCGGATTTCCCGAAGGAGGCGTTTACAGCGGCCCTGGCGTGGTTAATGGCATATTTGACCCGACCATTGTTGGGGCAGGCACCTATGAGTTGACCTATACCTACACAGATGCCAATGGATGCAGCAACTCAGCCTTGTCCTCCATATACGTGAAGACTATGTATGCCTTCTATGAGATAGAGGACGTTAGCTGCAATGGCGGAAGCGATGGTGCCATTTACCTGGAGGTTCACAATGGAAACGGCACCTATTATTTCCTCTGGAGCAACGGAGCCACGACACAGAACCTTGAGAATGTCCCCGCTGGCGAGTACAGTGTGGAGATTTACGATGGCATCAACTGCACCCTGTATGTCACAAACATGATCGTTGACGAAGCCAGCGAGATCGTCATTGCAGGGGAAGTTGAACAGATCTCAGCCTTTGGCGAGAACGACGGCTCCATAATTACCGGCGTCAGTGGTGGCAATCCGCCCTATAGCTACGCCTGGAGTAATGGCGAAACCACAGCTGACCTTTATGACCTGGCCCCCGGCACCTATACCCTTACCGTTACCGATGCCAACGACTGTCAGGCCACCGCTGAATTTGTCATCGAAGAGCCTGAAAACATTTTGGACCTGCAGGTCACCATTGAAGTCAATATTGCCACTCCGGACCCGGATGAGGTCGATGAGCTGATCTTTGCAGTAGTGGTGACCAACCTGAATCAAACCATTGACGCCACCGGTGTCAGCGTTGAAAACATTCCTCCCGACGTATTCCCCTATATCACCCGGGTGGATGACGGAACCCACGGCACTTATGACCCCGTAACAGGTGTCTGGACCATCGGCACCATCCCTGCCGGTGGATATGCCCTGCTGGTTTACAGCACCGGTATGCTGCTGAGCGAGGACATCCCATCGGCCATCAATGCAGCCGAAATCCTGCCCTTCGATCAAACAGAAACCAACCTGGCCAACAACTACGACGAGGTGGTGGTCACCATTGGTGAGTCAACCGGAGGCGATGACGGCGGTATTGAAAGCGATGGCAACATGGCTTCGCAGATCGCCCTGAGGCATCACAAGCGGCTGTTTGAAAGCCGTCACATTGCGTTGGAAGACCGCCTGAAGGAGATGTCCGCATTTGAAATCAGGGACATGCTAACCGGCGCCATCAATACGGCAACGCTCGACGGGACTCCTGCCACAGGTATCAGCTATTTCATTCCCGAAAAGGGACCTGCCGAGACCCATGCATACATCTCAACGCCTGCAGATCTGCTGGCCATTACCAATGCCAAAGAGATCTTTGCCGTTGACTACCTGCAGGAGAACAACAGCCGCAGAGCTGCTATCCTGGCCATTGCCACCAATCCCGGCGTAGTGTACGACCATACCAAGGTGATTTGCGACCGGCTCACCGGAGCTTCCCTTGAAGAGATCAGGCATATACAGATTGCCGATCAGCCTTTCATCCTGTCGAAACTGGTTCACCCCAACGGGTATGTGGACTATGCAGTAAGCTTTATCGCCACCTGGAGAAACAATGGATTCACCATTGACAACCGCTGGCACAATGAATTGTACAACCCCAACGGGACTGAGGAAGTATTTAACTTCCAGGTCTGGTCGGTGACCCCGCAGTTCACCCGCGAACTAGTGGAAGACATTCTCGAGTCGATGAGCAGCACGGGCGACCTGACCTTCAGGAATGCCACTGTTGAGCCAGAGATTCCCCTGGTCTACGTAAAAAACGGCAGCTACCGCAACGGAAAATTGATGCTTAACCTTGTCAACACCAACGGTGCATCAAGCATCACCGTTTATGGTACAAAAGCTGTTGTTGAAAACGGCAACAGGGAAGGCTTCCAGATTGAAGTAAGCATTCCTTCTTCGGGAACTTCAAGCGTGGAAATCCCCGTAGGTTATTTGTTTGATGCAGGCTTCTCGATTGCCAACAACAAGGACAACACCCGCGACGTGCTGTACTATGCAGATGGCCCCTGGATGTTTGATTACGATCCGGGTAACTCAATGGTCAGCCATTTCAGCACAGAAGCCGAAAACGGCGTGCTTCACGACAGGTCCTATAACATTGAGCGTAATGCCAGCATCAAGGGTTCGGTAAGGACTTACGCCTCTTTGTTCCGCAGGCTTGGTCCCGGCACGATGCCGATGGATATGACCCAGTTTGAACAGGTGGTCTTTAACGCCCATGGCGTGGGCACCGTTGAAGTTATGATCGCCAAGGCAAGCATTCATGCATGGAATGAACAATACCGCACTGTGATTACCCTGAACCCCAATGATCAGGAATACAGGATAAACTTCAGTGATCTGAAAACCGCGGAAGGTCAGACTGGATTCACCGCCGATGATATCATCTCGGTGATTTTCAACCCCATTGGCAATGGAAGCCAGGCAAGCCCCTTCGAGGTGAACATTTCGAACCTGCACTTCATCAACCACCTCATTGAGGAAAATGAAGCTGGTATTTTCTACACCAGCTATCCGAACCCCTTCAAGAATACCACCACCCTTGATTTCGTATTGAAAAATGAAAACAAGGTGAAGGTAGAGATCCTTAACCTTTACGGACAAGTCCTAGAAGTCCTCAATGATGGATACCTGCATGCAGGCACCCACAGGGTTGAATGGACTCCCAAAGGACTGAAAAACGGAATCTACATTTTCCGCATTACTATTGGAAATGAAACATATTCTGGAAAGATGATTTATCAGCCGTAGCAATACCCCTGAAAATCGTCGAAAGCCATCCCGGGGAGGGGGTGGCTTTTTTTTATACCCCGCTGGTACCTATTTAGAAAATTTCGAGGACGTCAGATTGGCACTGGGGGATTCACTGATTGCCCATAAAATCAGAATAGAAATATTAAAGCATTTTAATACTATTTTATGCCTTATGCGTTTATACTGGTTTTTTATCGATGTTTTTTACAAAGAAAATATAAGACAAAAATGACAAACATAATAAAAACACAAGAAAACAATAGTGAAGAGATAAAACATATAAATAAATTTTATGTTGTTGTTTATCAGTTATTTAAATAAGCACACCCTTCATTTTTATGCAATAAAAACAGAGTTTTATCAGGGTTTCCCCTAGTATCAATTTTAGGAAATATACGTATTGCAAATCATTGTATTAACCAATAATTTTATCAGACTTGATCTAACTTTTTTATCTTTTTGTATAACATTAAACCAGAATCCAAAAAAGAAGTTTCCACTTAAACCCTTTCAGACATGAAAAAACAATTACCTCTCCTGATGTTTTTGGCCATGATCTCCTTCAGCCTCCTGAGGCCAGGATTGTGCTACGGCCAGAAAACGGATGCTGACGCCATTCCGGTGTACAACATCCAGGCATTCCTAGCTGAAAAGCTATCTTCCTCCAGTGAAGCTGGAGGCGTCTCAGCCAATTTGAGCCAATTGGCTTTTGAGTCCAATCCCACCCTGGTTATTTCCAATGGAAAGTTCAGCCTTTGGGGAGGGGATGTTCCGGTGGTGGCTGCAGTGGATGTGGCATCCCTGGAGTATCTTTTCAAGGAAGACCCGGGCTTCGAGCAGATCCAGCTTATCAGAATCATCCTGGATCAAACAGATTTTGACCTGAAGCTCGATCAGTTGGATCATTTCAAAAACCTTAAGTACGTATTCTTTGTGGCCAGCTTTGATCTTTGTCCGGAAAGCCCAGGGAATATTGCTTGCGAAACCGGGATGGTCAAGGACCTGTTCTCGGGTTCCGCCGGGCAAAACGACTTAATGGTTTTCTACCAGGTCGTTCATCACCAGTAATTTCAAAAACGAAGCACGATGAAAAATATTTACTCCCCAAAAAGCTGGACTTGTTGTATCAATATCAAGGTATTGGTACTTGTCCTGTTCCTGAGCATGACCTCCCAGGTCTTTGCGCAGGGAACTGTCGTTAAACCCTTCACCTCCCGCTATCCGGTTGAACGGATCCGGGGTGATTTCACCCTGATCGGGAATAAAAACCTCTCCCTGACCACTTATGATGAGAATGGCAATAATGGTTTGCAGGGCGGGGTAAGCTACGTAAACGTAGCTCCCGGAACCGGAATCATCAATTCTTCCACGGCCAACCTGGTCTTCTCCAATGAAGGAGGACAGGCTAACCCAGCCAATTCTGAGGTTAAGTTTGCCGGTTTGTATTGGACGGGCCGCGCACATACCGCGACGAGCCCGGAAGAATGGACGGTTTCAGGGGTGACCCTGAATAAAAGGAAGGTGTTGCTCAAAGGCCCTGGTGCTACCAGTTATTCTACCATTGAGGCCACTACAGCAGACATCTACTACCCCAGCAATCAACGCGGCAATATGTACTCAGCCTTCGCCGACGTGACCAATTACGTGAAAAGTGCCGTCGGTGGAACGGGGACCTATACCGTGGCCAATATTGCCCTGAATGAACAGGCGCCTAACAATTTCGATGGGACGGGTTTCTATGGAGGCTGGGCCCTGATCGTAGTTTACGAAAATGAAGACATGGACTTCCGCGATGTGGTCGTTTTTGATGGCCACGGATACATCTCGGCTGGAACTACCGGGACTACTTATTCGCAGAACCTTCCCGTTTCAGGTTTCACCACCACGCAAAACGGACCGGTAAACATGAAACTGGGTATGATTGCCGGGGAAGGTGACCGCGGGATATCCGGGGATTTTTTCCAGATCCGGAATTATCAGGACACCCAGTGGATTACCTTATCTCATCCGGGAAATTCAACCAACAACTTTTTCAATAGTTCCATTTACAGTTTTACCGATGGGGTTCAGAACCCGCGCAATCCAAACCAGGTGAACAACGTGGGTTTGGACATCAGCATGTTTGAAATCCAGAATACCAATAATACGGTCATCACAAACAACCAGACTTCGGCCACTTTCAGGTATGGCACCAACCAGGATACCTATATTATTTTTGGTATAGCCATGGCAGTGGACGCCTATGTGCCCGAGCTTTTCCTTAAGAAAAGCGCTTCACCCAAAACCTACAGTTTTGAAGGACAGCAAATCACCTACACCTTTACCGTGGAGAATACCGGTAACGAGAGCCTGAGCAATGTCACCGTGAATGACCCTCAACTGGGACAAACCTTTGGTCCCATAAACCTGGCTCCCGGTGCCAGCCAAACCTTCTCCTATGATTATACCATTACAGCGGCTGACCTTGGAGTTACCTCCATTGTAAACACTGCCACAGCCACGGGCACCTATATGGGAGAAACCTACACCTATACGGACTCCGAGACCATTTTCCAGGGCGCCTGTCCTGAAGATTTCCCGGTATGTATTGATGCAGACCCCCTCACCCTGAGCGGGGGATTCCCTGCAGGAGGCACCTATTCGGGCGAAGGCGTAAGCAATGGTATTTTTGATCCTGTGGCTGCCGGACTGGGCAATCACCTGATCACCTACACCTATACGTTCCCCGGGAATGTGGTATTCAACTGCAGTTTTACCATTACGGTAATCCCCATTCCCACTGCCAGCATAACAGGCATTGATGGCCCCGTTTGCCCGGGCACAGAGAGCACCTTTAGCGGCCCGGCAGGCATGGATGCCTAGGCCTAGACCATCTCGGGCAACGGTAGCATTAATGGCGCAAATTACCAGGAAAGTGCTACCGTTATTGCGGGTGAAAATTGCCAAGAATCTTATACCATCACCCTGACAGTCACCAAGGGAGGATGCGATGCAAGCATAAGCAAGACTGTGAATGTGGCTGCCATTGAGGCTATTTCCCTCACAGTACCCAACAACCAAACCCTGCCGGAAACCTGCCTTAACCAAACCGTCGTTGATGCAGCTTTTGCAAGCTGGCTGAACCAGGCTTCGTTTGATGGAGGTTGCGGTGCTGAA
>JAAYLH010000132.1 GCA_012521995.1 Bacteroidales bacterium
ATTTCCCGATCCGGTGCATTCACATCAATCACCCTTCCCCCTTCACACTTGAAGATTCGGGCGGGGAACTTATCAAAAAGCCGGTAGTCGTGGGTAGCCATCAATACTGCGCGCCCGGTCTTGCTGATCTCAAACATCAGGTCCATGATCCCTTCGCTGGTTTCCGGGTCAAGGTTCCCCGTAGGCTCATCAGCCAGGATGATGTCAGGATCGTTGATAAGCGCCCGGGCAACGACCACCCTTTGCTGCTCGCCCCCCGAAAGCTGGTGCGGCATCTTAAATCCCTTGGTGCGCAGGCCCACCTTATCCAGCACATCCTCCATGCGCTCTTCCATGGCTGCCTTGTCGTTCCAGCCAGTAGCCTTCATCACGAACAGCAGGTTGTCCTTCACCGAGCGGTCGGTAAGCAACTGAAAATCCTGAAAAACGATCCCGATCTTACGGCGCAGGAAAGGAATCTGCTTTTCCCTAATGCCTTTCAGTTCAAAGCCGGCCACTTTTCCAAAGCCATCCACCATAGGAAGGTCGCCGTAAAGAATTTTCAGCAAACTGCTTTTCCCGGTTCCGGTTCGCCCGATCAGGTAACAAAACTCGCCGCGTTCTATTTTCAGGCTCACTTCCGAAAGCACCAGCACATTTTTCTGGAACACGGAAACATTTTGCAATTCAATGATGGTGTCGAGGGCCATTTCAGGGAGATTTTAATAATATATCGTGTAAAGGTACAAAAGAAAATAAAAAGAGGTCGTCTCAAAACCATGAGGTGGCTTCCTTTATTTCAGGCCTTGTTGTTCCAAAGAAAAGAGTAATCTGATTCATTTTTTGTGAAAACCAACCATGCATCATGACGGGGCAAATTTATCCCTTTCATTGAAACCTGCCAAAGAACAACAGGCCATCCTCCTCCTCTTCAGGGTCAATATATAGCCGTAGTTCAGACGTAGTTAACACGTAGTTAACACGTAGTTAAGACGTAGTTCAGCCGTATTTACACGTCTGAACTACGTTTAAAATACGTGTTATCTACGTTTTATCTCTGAATATTAAACAGTTCAAAAAAAGCCCGTTCCCCCGCCTGGGAATGGGTAAAATTTTACTTTGAAGGCTTTCAGGGAAGCGGAAAAGTTCGATTATTTCAAATTGCCAATAAAAAAAGAGACCGCCTCAAAAGTCGAGACGGTCCCTTCCAATGAAAGAATGCGCTTTATACCAAGCCGGCAAAGCCCATAAAGGCCAGTGCCAGGATGCCTGCGGTGATCAGGGCCACAGGCGCTCCCTGCATGCCTTTGGGGACGCCCATCAGTTCGAGGTGCTCGCGGATCCCTGCAAAGAGAATGATTGCCAGGCCAAAACCAATGGCATTGGCAATGGCAAAAACCACTCCCTGAAGCAGGTTCAGGTCTTTCTGAACGGTAAGCAGGGCAACACCCAGCACCGCGCAGTTGGTGGTGATCAGGGGCAGGAAAATCCCCAAAGCCTGGTACAGGGCCGGGCTCACTTTTTTCAGGATGATCTCGACCATTTGCACCAGGGCTGCGATCACCAGGATGTAGGAAATTGTCTGCAGAAAAGTGATCTCAAATGGGACAAGGATATAGGTGTAAATCAAGTAGGTAACCACCGTTGCAAGGGTCATTACAAACATCACCGCGCCCGACATCCCCGCCGAGGTGGACACCTTGGAGGAGACCCCGATAAAGGGGCATATCCCAAGGAATTGGGCCAGCACGATGTTATTGACAAATACAGCTCCGATAATGATCAGGATATATTCCATGGCTCAGGTTTTATTCGTTTTTCTTCAAGAGGTTTGACAAGGCGATCAGGTATCCCAGCCCCAGGAAGGCCCCGGGAGCCAGCACAAACAAAAGCATGCCATCACCTTTTATGAAAGCGTGGCCAAAGATAGCCCCTGCACCCAGGATCTCGCGGACGGCCCCCAGCAGGGTCAGGGCAAAGGTGAAGCCCAGTCCCATCCCCAGTCCGTCAATCAGTGAGCTCAGCACGCCCTTTTTACTTGCGAAAGCTTCGGCGCGACCCATGACAATGCAGTTCACCACGATCAGCGGGATAAACAAGCCCAGGGCGGCGAATAAGTCAGGAGAATAGGCTTCCATCACCAGCTGAACAATGGTCACAAAGGAGGCGATGATCACAATAAAGGAAGGAATCCTAACCTTATCCGGGATGGCATTCTTGATCAGCGAAACCACCACATTTGAGGATACCAGTACAAAGGTAGTGGCCAAACCCATCCCCATGCCATTGATGGCAGAGGTGGTCACCCCCAGGGTGGGGCAAAGACCCAGAAGCAAAACAAAAACCGGGTTTTCTTTGATAAATCCCTTGGTAAAGTTTTTCCATTGACTCATTGGGCTCCTCCTTCCTGGTTTTTCACATGTTCAACAAAAGTGCTGTAGGCGCGCTGGATGCCATCGCAATAGGCGCGGCTGGTGATGGTGGCCGCCGTGATGGCATCCACATCACCCCCATCCTTCTTCACCCGCAAAGACTGGCTGGCGGGATCAAAACCCTTAAACTGATCGCTCCAGTCCGACTTTTTCTTATCGATCTTATCGCCCAGGCCAGGGGTCTCCGCATGCTGAAGATGCACCACATCCACAATGCGGCCATCGGGATAGAAACCTACCATGGCCTGGATGCGGCCGCTGAATCCATTGTCGGTATAGGTCCCTACGGCGATCCCTACCAATTCATCCCCCTGGTAGGCAAAGTTGAACTCCAGGGAATCCTTTCCATCGATGGGCAAAAACTTTTGGGTTTCCAAACGGTCAAAGGCTGGCACCACCTGGGTGATTGCATTTTGCCGGGCCGCCTCACGCGACTGGGCGATGGGATCCTTGGTGACATTATAGACGCTGGCCAGGGCAAACGAGGCTGCCACCGTCACCACCAGCAAGGTCAGCACCATGTTGAGAAACGAAGATTCTTTTTTAGCCATTTTTCACCTCCTCTCCAAAACGACGGGGTTTGATGCTACGGTTAATAAGCGGAACAAAGGCATTCATGATCAGGATAGAAAAGGCCACCCCTTCCGGGTAAGCCCCAAACATTCGGATGATAACGGTAAGCACGCCGCAACCCACCCCAAAGATCAGCATCCCTCCCTTGCTCATGGGGCTGGTGACCATGTCGGTGGCCATATACAGGGCACCCAGCATCAAACCGCCCGAAAGCAAATGATAAATGGGATTGAAGTGGTAGCCCGGGTCGGCAAGCCAGAATATGCCTGTAAACACCAGTACCGTGCCCAGGTAGGCCACCGGGACATGCCAGGTAATGATTTTTTTAAAAAGCATGAACAAACCGCCCAGCAATAGCGCCAGGGCAGATATCTCGCCCATGGACCCCCCCATCTGCCCCAACAGCAATTGTGCATATTCAGGGATATGGGGGATGATCTCCGAAACAGATTCTCCTTTTTGCAGGCCTTCCTTCATGATGGCCAAAGGGGTTGGACCAGTTACGATGTCAGTCAACTGTGTGCTGAAGGCAGTGGGTTTTGGATAATTGGTCATATGCACCGGGAAGGAGATCATCAGGAATACCCGTCCCACCAGGGCGGGATTAAACGGGTTTTTTCCCAGCCCGCCAAAGGTCATTTTACCCACACCAATAGCCACAATAGAACCAATCACCACCATCCATAGCGGCAGGTTGGCAGGAACGTTGAAGGCCAGTAACACCCCCGTGATGACCGCTGAACCGTCAAATATGGTCACAGGTCCTTTCATCAGGTATTTCTGGATCACAAATTCCACGGCCATACAGCTGACAACGGCTGTAAGGGTCAGCAGGATGGCTGCCAGGCCAAAAAAGTAAAAGGAGACCAGCATGGCCGGGATCAGCGAAATGACCACGCCAAACATGATCTTGCTGACCGACTGGCTGTCATGCACATGGGGCGAGCCCGATACCGTTAGTAAACTCATAGGTTTTGTCTTTGCTGTTATCTTCTGTGCAATGATTTTCTTTTCTTAATGTTGTGAGCGTTTGCGGATCAGGTTGCCCACCTGGGTCTTCCCTACCCTGATCTGGTCAAGCAGCGGCCTGCCGGAAGGGCAGATAAAATGGCACGAACCACATTCCATGCAGTCCATGATCCTTTCCTTTTCGCAATCCTCAAAACGCTTGCGATCCGACAGGGCACCCAGCAGGTATGGCTCAAGCCCCATGGGGCATGCCGTGGCGCAGCGCCCGCAGCGAATGCAGTTCAGGATGGGCTTGCGGCTGGCTTCCGCCGAGGGAAATACCAGGATACCGCTGGTCCCTTTGGTTACCGGCACTTCCAGGTTGGTGATGGCTTTTCCCATCATGGGACCGCCATTTACCACCTTCCCGGTATCGGCAGGCATCCCGCCGGCAGCCTCAATAAGGGCATTGACGGGCGTACCGATACGAACCTTGAAATTGGAAGGCTTCTGCAGGCCCTTCCCTGTAACGGTCACCACCCGTTCCACCAGGGGCTTGTTCTTCTGAACAGCCTCATAAACAGCAAAGGCCGTGCCCAC
>JAAYLH010000133.1 GCA_012521995.1 Bacteroidales bacterium
AATTCATTGCGGAATTTCGTAGAAGGTAATGTTCCCAAAATACAACCCCTTGGTTCCGGGCTGTTGAAAACCTGTTAATAAGTCGAAACCCAACCCCTCCAAGCTAAGCCCATCAAAAGATATCACCCTGGTTTGGAATCCAAACGCCTCCCCTTCCCTTCCGTTTTATTCTTGTATCAAAGTCTTATTTTAACCGTACTTTAACCGTAGTTTAACCAATTATAATTGGTTAAACTACGGTTAAAGTACGGTTTAACTCCCAATATGATACCATTATGAAGCGGAGTTCAAGCAACGGAATGTTCATCCGGGAAGGAGTCGCATTCCCTTTCCCTTCCCCTGCAGGTGATTGAAGCAATGTGCCGGGCTTACCATTCAGGGAGCCGGTGGGAGAATTTCCAAATCTGGATTATCTTTGTTTTTTTGGCTGCTGAAGTTGATTTTCCAGCAGGACTTAAGTCAATTTTTGATTGTTGTATCATTATTTAACTTAAGCATCACAGGATGAGGGATTTCATCAAAAAACGGGACGTTTACCTGGTGCTGATTGTGGTAGTGGTGATTGCATTTTGGCAGGTTTCCTTCCTGGTGTACCCGATGAAATGGGACCTGATCAATGTGATCTTTCCGTTCCGTTATTATTTTTCCGAGAGTTTCCGCTCGGGGTATTTTCCGTTCTGGAATCCTTACCAGCAAACGGGGACGCCCTTTTTTGCCGATCTGCAGGCGCCCGCCTATTATCCCGAATTGCCCCTGGTAAGCCTGCTGGGCGGGTACTCCGTCAGGGTGATGAACATGTTGTTCACAGCCTATCTGTTCATTGCCGCCTTGGGGATGTACAGGCTGTCGTATTTTTTCAACAAGAATAAGCTGGCCGGCCTGATGGCGGGCATTGCCTATGCCCTGAGCGGATATGTGGTGGGCCACGGGCAGCACCTCTTCCTGCTGGTGGGCTCGGCATGGATTCCCTTTATGCTGAAAAATTACCTGATGCTCCTTCAAAGAGGCAGCCTCCTCCTGGTCCTGAAAACGGCGGTATTCCTTTTCCTGATGGTGACGGGCGGCTACCAGGCCCTGTCCATCGGCTTGTTTTACCTGATGGCCCTGCTGTTTCTTTATTATTTTGCCAGGGGAATGCTGCAAAAAGACCGTGCCGCTTTGTTTGGTCTGATCAAGTACAACCTGCTGTTGTTTTTGCTGGTGGTGGTGATGTTGCTTCCGCTGATCGTTTCCACGGCTGGGGTCATGCAGGAGGTCAACCGTTTCTCGCAGGGGGTTGATCCTGAGTATATTGCGTTTTTCGGACAAAGCCTCAGGGCGCTGATCTCCTTCCTCCTGCCTTTTGCCACCCTCAAGTATGAGTCGCTGGGGAGTGTCGACACCAGCATGATCAATCATTATTTCGGGCTGATCCCCTTGCTGTTTTTTGGGCTTTCGCTCACCAAAAGGCGCACGGCCCTTGAATACCTGGTGTTGGGCTTTGGGCTGGTGATCTTCGCCTCTTCCTTCGGGCCGCTGAAGGTAAGGGAATTCCTGTTTGCCTATGTGCCGATGATGGATCTTTTCAAGCACGCCGCCTTTATCCGGGTGTTCGGCTTGCTGGCCTTTATCGTGCTGGCGGCCAATCATTTCTCGTGGTTTCAGCAAAACTTCAAAAAAGAAAAAAAGAAAGCGCTGTTGTTGGGGTCTTTGCTGGGGGCTGCCCTGCTCTTTATCATCGTGTATTCGCTGGGAAAGACCTCCCTTTCCGAGATTCGGGATGTGTTTCAGACGGCGGGCTGGGAGGCGTTTATCAAGGCCCTGTCCTTTCACCAGCACCTGGTTTTGCAAGCCGTGTTCCAGTTGATTGTGACGGGCTTGTTCCTGGCCATCCTCCTCAACCATAAAAGGATCAGGTTTCCCTTCCGGGCCATCTTTGTCCTGTTCGTGATAGAGATGATGGTTTCGGTTCAGCTCAACATGACGGTTTCGGTGGTGGATACGCATTTCAGGCCTTCGCGCATGGACAGGGACCTGGCCCTGTTCCCGAAAGGCTTTCCCATTCCCGTTGACAATCAGATCATTTACAACGACAATCAGCACGTGATCTTTTCGCCTTTCTGGCTGAACACTTATATCTTTTCAAAACAGGTTTCTTTTGACGCCTTTTCTTCTTTCAGGCTCGAGTCGTACAACAAGCTTTACGACGACTTTCCCCGGCTGAGGGAAGCCGTGTTGAACAATCGTCTCTTTTATTTTTCAGACACGATACTGCCTTTGAGCAGCCTGGATGACAGCGCATTAGACCCACAGGCTGCTTCGAAATGGCTTTACCTGGAGGATCAGGATTTTGATGCCCTTAGGGGGAATGAAGTCCGCAGCGATTCAAGGGACCGGGTGGTCATCACGGCGTTTTCGCCCAACAGGATCGTGGCCGAAACCGACACCCGCCACGATCAGTATTTAAGCCTGATACAGACCCATTTCAAGGGTTGGGAGGCCTTTGTGGATGATCAGGCCACCCCCCTATACAAATCAAATCACAATTACCGGACCATCTTCCTGCCCGCTGGCCGGCACGAGGTTCGTTTTGAATATGAAAATAAGAGCGTTTTATTCCTGTATATCCTGTCAAACCTGGTATTCCTGCTTCTGGTATTGTTCCTGACAGGGGCCGGGCTCCGGGGAAAAAAGGGGCCAGGGAAAATGTACCTCTGGCTCCCTGCCTCCATCCTGGTGTTGGTGGGCGCATTGGCCCTAAAGCCTTTGGCTTACAGGGATGAAAATAAAAGGCTTACGGAAATCTATTCGGAACAATGGAAGAATAAGACAGCCATCCATTCTGAACAAAAGCTTTTTGATGAAGCGCCGGCTGAGATGATGGCCGGGGATGATTTTTTCAGCATTGCCGATATAGAACAAGCCTTGCTTGGCCGGGAAAGCGGGACGCTGGTGGTAAGGGCAAAAGTATTTTCCGAATCCGACGGGAAGGCCCTGATGGTGAGTGATATTTCGAAACAAGGCTTGCCCGAAACCTGGCATGCCTGGAAGGTGGAGCGGTGGATGGAGGCCCCCGGCCAATGGAATGAAATGCTCTATTTCCGGAACTTTTATGATTTAAAGGCTGAAGACGTGATCAACGTTTATTTGTGGAACCTGCACGGCAAAGACTTCAAAATCAAAGATATAGAGATCCGGTTCTATCCTTAGCCTTATCCGTACTGCATTGATTTCCCGAAAAAATTTGCCTTGCGGATGAACCCAAATTTTTTGCGAATGAATGTGAAGAATCTTCCACTGATGTTCTCTGGCAAGAAATCTGTGTGCATCAGTGTTTTTTATCCCTGCTAATCAGTGGAAGGTTTTTTGGAACACGGATTTCCATGGATTAAAGAGATTTCCACAAATTTTTCTCCCCCTCTCATTTTTGAAATTTCGCGTCCTCTCATCCTCGCGTCCTCTCGTCCTCGCCTCTTCCTTCCCTGAAGTCACTATATTCCCTGAAGTCACTAAAGCCTCCCCTACCCAACGCGGTATCTTTTTTTCAGGAAGCGCCCGGGAAACAGGACATCCAGGGGTTTTGCCCCGCTGATCCACAGGGAGCGCCAGGCATAGAGGATGATTCGCCATTTGTAGGGCAGGCCGGGGAAGGCTGTGAGGACGAAGCGGAAGTAACGCCACAGGCCGGGCAGGGAGTGGTATTCTCCTTCGTGTTCGGAGTTGATTTTCTGAAGCGAGGTCTTTATTAGAAAGGGTTTAGTGGTGGCGGGTCCGGGCAGGGGGTACCAATCGTCGAACCAGTGTTTGCTGACCCCATTGTAAAGGCCCAGCAGGCGTTGGGCGCGGAAGGTTTTCACCAGTTGGATAAATTCTTCGGGCTGGTATAATTTCCGGCGGGCGATCTCGTGGACGTCGACCAGCCATTTGAGGCGCCGCCAGCCGTGCATCCCGCCGTGGATCAGCAGGAAGAGCAGGTCGAGTTCATTGTTAAGCACCTGAAAAGTGCGGCCGTGGAGGGTAAGGGTATCGAGGTTTTGGCTGACGATCCTGCTCATTTCCCCCTGGGGCAGGACGGGGTAGTAGAGCAGCCGCCAGTGGAGCTCCACGTCAAGCCCGGACTTGGGGTTTTCGAGGGCAAACTGGTTGCGCAGCCGCAGGAGTCTTTGCTTTTGCCTTGGTTCGGCAGGCCAGGGATAGAGGGCGGGGCGGTATCCCATTCCCTCCAAAAGGCCGATGGCTTTTTCTACTTCCGGCGGTTTGAGCAAGAGGTCGGCGTCGCCGGTGAAGCGAAAGCTGGGGTCGCCATAAAGCTTCTGCGAAAGCACAAAACCCTTGAGCGGGATGAAGCCAAGGCCCGCCTCCCTAAGCGCATCGGTCACCTCGAGAAAAGCCTTCAGCTTTTTCAGCGTCAAAGCCTTATCGCCGGGCAATTCAGCCGCTTCCAGCTCCCCCAGGAAGACATCGATCTGCTCCTGGCTGAGCTGATGGCGGTGATTGAGCTGATGGCGGCTGAGGCGATAAATCATAAGGTAAAGATAAGAAATTGAAGTGTTGTCGTTGTTGTCATGTTATCGTTGTTGTCTTTGTTAAGATCAGAAGGTTTCGGGTATCGGGTTTCAGGTATCGGGTTTCAGGTATCGGGTTTCAGGTATCGGGTTTCAGGTTTCAGGTTTCAGGTATCGGGTTTCAGGTTTCAGGTATCGGGTTTCAGGTATCGGGTATCGGGTTTCAGGTATCGGGTTTCAGGTTTCAGGTATCGGGTTTTGGGTTTTGGGAAAATCAGAAATGGGAATGTTCAATTAACTGTGTCATTTTTCTGAATTCGGTCTTCAAAGAAGATGCTTAACTGGTTGAAAATTGTCGGCCATCCGTAAACTCCTGTGGTCCATCTTTTGTTGAATTTTAAAGTTGCCA
>JAAYLH010000025.1 GCA_012521995.1 Bacteroidales bacterium
AACCTAAATCGCCTCTTTCAGCGCCTCCACAAAGTCCTCAATGTCCTTTTCGGTTGTGACGAAGGACGTCATCCAGCGGACCTCTGATCGGGTTTCGTTCCACATATAGAAGAAGTATTTTTGGCGGAGCTTATCGATGGTTTCCCTGGGGACGATGGCGAAAACGCCGTTGATCTGGACCTCCTGGGTGATCTGCACCCTGGGGATTTCTTTTACCTTTTCTGCCAGGAGCTGTGCCATACGGTTGGCGTGGCGGGCATTTTTCAGCCAGAGCCCATCGGTGAACAGGGCATTGAACTGGGCGCTGATGTAACGCATCTTTGAAGCCAGCTGCATCGACTGCTTGCGCACGTATTCAAAATCCTTGGCCAATTCTTTTTTGAGGAACACCACGGCTTCACCCAAGAGGATGCCGTTCTTGGTGCCGCCAAAGGAGAGGACGTCCACCCCGGTATCTGTGACCATTTCCTTCAGGCTGACGTTAAGGGATGCGGCGGCATTGGCGATGCGTGCCCCGTCCATATGGAGGAGCATATTGTTTTGGTGTGCAAAGCGGGCAATGTCGCTGATCTCTTGGGGGGTATAAACGGTGCCCATTTCGGTGGCCTGGGTGATGGAGATGACGCGGGGCTGGGCGTGGTGCTGGAATCCTACTGAGTGGAGCAGGGGTTTGATCTGTTCGACCCGTATCTTCCCGTCAGGGGCCGGCAGGATATGGAGCTTGCAGCCGGTGAACTTCTCAGGGGCACCGCATTCGTCGTTTTCGATGTGGGCGGTTTCGGCGGTGATGATGGCCTGCCAGGGGTGGGTGAGGTGCGAAAGGGCTGAGACATTGGCCCCTGTGCCATTAAAAACGAAGAACACCCTGACATCGTGGCCGAAGTGCTCTTTGAATTTTTGTTCGGCTTCAGCAGTAAAGGGGTCATCGCCATAGGCGATCACATCGCCCTGGTTGGCATCGAGCATGGCCTGGAAGACGGCCTCGTGGACTGGCGCATTGTTGTCGCTGGCAAAGCTTCTGTTATCTGGCATCGTATTGATTTTATTGATTCCTGCAAATGTAAACCATTATTTTGCTGATCGGGAAGACGGCCATTATTTTACGATCACCCGGGGGATGTTGGCGGGGAGGCGGGCCAAGAGCTGGTAATTGAGCTGGTTGCTCATTTCGCAAAAGGAGGCAATGCTGATGTTCATCCGCTTTTGGCGGCCGATCATTACCACCTCATCGCCTTTCTCCACGCCGGGGACATCGGTCACGTTGACGGTCATCGTATTCATTGTGACGGTGCCGATGACAGGGACTCTACGGCCGTGGATAAGCACCCTGCCGGTATTGCTGAGTGAACGGCTGAAGCCGTTGCTGTAGCCTACGGGGATCACGGCAATTCTGATTTTCTTGTTGGCCAGGTAAGAATCGCCATAGCCCACGAATTGCCCGGCTTCCACTTCCTTGACCACCATCACGCGCGACTTCCACGAGAGGGCTCTCTTCAGGCCGTTGCCGGGCAGGTTTTCCTTTTTGAAATGGAACATTTGGGTCTCGGGGCTGGGCCAGAAGCCATACTGAGCAATGCCGAAGCGTACCATATCCATAATCGTGGCAGGATAGGTGAGGGCGGCTGCCGAGCCAGCCGTATGGCGATGGAGGGGTAAGAGGCCGTGACGCTTGAAATAGCTGTAGAACTTGCGGTAGCTCAATATCTGGTTTTTTACCCGGAGGTAATTGGCCAGGCTTTCGGCACCTGCGTAATGGGTGCAGAGGCCTTCAAAAACAAGGTGCTCTTTCTTGTCTTTCAGGAAGCGGGTCAGCTCGGGCAAGTGCTCATATTCAAAGCCTGTGCGGTGGAATCCCGTTTCGGCTTCAATATGGATGTGGGCCTTTTGGCCTGTTTTCTCAGCCAGCAGGATGGCTTGCTTCAAGCGCTCCATATCGAATACAAAAAATTCCAGTCCATTTTCAACGGCCCATTCCAGTTCATCGTCGCCGATATGGCCCATGATCATGATACGCGTTTCGGGCTTTTTTACCTGAAAAGCCTCGAGGGCTTCCTGGGCTGAGAACACCGAGAAATGGTCAATGCCTGCCTCTTCGCCCAGCGGAAGGATAATTTGTGTGCCGTGACCGTAGGCGTTGCCCTTGATCACCGAAGATATCCTGGCATCTTTGCCAATGATTTTTTTCAGGTATTTGATATTGCTAAGGTATGCCGAACGGCTGATCTCAATATGGGAGGAATTAAACATTGAATTGGTTTTTCAGCCTGATCAGATTCATAAATATATTCAGGCCTGTTTCAATAATGTTATCGTTAAAATCGTAATCGTTGTTATGGAGTCCCGGGTGATTTTTTCCGGCGCCGATGCCAAAAAGGGCTCCCGGGTAAAGTGCTGTGAAATGCCCGAAATCTTCTGACCAGCGGAAGGGTTCACGGATGGTAACAACAGATGAATGACTCATTTCGGCTGCCTTGATGACGGCCTCGAAGGCATCGGGATGATTGATGGTGGCGGGGAAGACCTCGGTGTATTCGACGCTGGCTTTTATTTTGTGCTTAGCGGCCAAATGTTTCACCAGGTTTTCGGCCATAAAGCTGAGCCTGTCCATGTCCAGGTCGAAGTAGGAGCGGAGGGTTGCCATGACAACGGCTTCGGCGGGGTTGGTGCCGAAGGCCCTTTCACCCAGGCGGGCGTGGATGATGGTGACCAGGCAAAAGTCCCGGTAGGTGTCTTTCATATTGGGCAAGGAGGGCAGGGAAATGAGCAGGTTGCGCATCATATTCAGGGGGCTGTTGCCTTGTTCGGGATGAGCGGCATGGGAGGATTTTCCAAGCAGGTTGATGATCATCCCCCGGGAAGCGGAGGCAAAGGGGCCTTCTCTCACCACCACGGCGTTTTCCTCAAATTCGGGCAGGTTGTGCAGGGCAAACACCATATCGGGCTGCAGGGCGTCCATAGCCTCGTCGTGAAGGGCTTTCTCTGCCCCCCTGCCCGTTTCCTCGTCGGGCTGGAACAAGAGCGCCACGCGGCCTGTTTTGGGTCTTTGCCTGCCAAGCAAGGTAGCCATTCCAGCCAGGATGGTGGTATGCCCATCGTGTCCACATTTATGCGAGATTCCCAGGTTCTGGGAGCGGTGGTCGAAGTCGTTGGCTTCCTGGATGGGTAAAGCATCCATGTCGCAGCGCAGCAGCAGCTCAGGCCCTTCAACTCCTGATTCGTAGATGGCGATCAAGCCATGTCCGCCCACTCGTTCAAGGAGCTTGTCAGGATGGGTTTCGGAGAGGTGTTTTTTTATCCGGGATGCCGTCTGGGCCTCTTTCCCTGAGAGCTCGGGATGGCGGTGAAGGGTTTTGCGCAGCTCAATGAGCTGATTGAGAAGCTCCCGGTCTGGTTTTATTGGCATATATGAATGATGAAACTAAACGCGTGAGGGATAATTTTTTACAAAGTAAGAAAAAAATATTAAACAACCGGGGTAAAAAAGAAAGAGGCCGTCTCAGGGTATTGCTTTGAGACGGCCTCTTTTGTTAAACCAGCGGCATCATTACGGCTGGTAGATCAACTTAGTTGAATAGATCTGGTTACCGTAGGTAATCCTCAGAATGTACATTCCGGGTTTAACATCCCTGGGTTCCCAATCTACTTTGTAGTCACCTCGTTGCATAAATTCATCGCGGAGGATCTCTTGAACTTGTCCGGTAAGGTTCAATACTTCAATCTTAACCTGGTTATCCTTGTAAAGGGTAAACTCAACGGAAGATAAAGTATGGAACGGGTTCGGGTAGTTCGGTTTGAAAGCAGCCGGAGCAGTGGTTTCTACAGTAACATTTACTGAGGAGACACATCCATTTGCATCGGTTACTTCAAACACGTGCGTACCTGCGCCAACAGTGAATTCGCCAGTTCCTGTGTAAGGAGGCGTTCCACCAGTAGCAGTAATGGTAACCGTAGTGGTTCCATCAACCGGGACAACAGCTTCAACAAGATCGAAGGCAACTTCAAGTACAGGAGGTTCATTAATGGTTACTTCATGAACTATATAGCAACCATTGGCACCCAGAGCTACAATGTAATAGGTTCCAGGAGCCATGTTGAAGTAATAAGCACCATTAATTTTATCCGGACACAAGCATTCCTCAATGAGGTCTTCGGAGTTCACAATGCAGATTTCAATAACTTCAACGCAGCTGGGGTCGATGATCACGCGGATGGTTCCGTCGTTAGCACCGTTGCAGGTTACGTCAGTTGAAATGATCTCTACAC
>JAAYLH010000134.1 GCA_012521995.1 Bacteroidales bacterium
ACCATATCTTCAGGGATGGGGATCTCGTTGAATACCATCCCAAGCGATTGCTCTTCCCATACGTAGGCTTTCCCGGTGATCAGGTCAATCACCCCGCGAAAATTTTCTTCCGTTCCGATGGGTATCTGCACGGGAACGGCATTCATCCCCAAGCGTTCCTTGATCTTGGTAACCACCCCAAAGAAATCGGCCCCTGCCCTGTCCATCTTATTGATGAAACTGATGCGGGGCACCTTATATTTGTCCGCCTGACGCCACACGGTCTCCGACTGGGGTTCAACGCCACCCACGGCACAGAACAGGGCGATGGCCCCGTCGAGCACCCGCAGGCTGCGCTCTACCTCTACGGTAAAGTCCACGTGACCGGGCGTATCAATGATATTTACCTTGTACTGGTTATCCCGGTATCGCCAGAATGTGGTAGTAGCCGCCGAACTGATGGTGATGCCGCGCTCCTGCTCCTGGACCATCCAGTCCATGGTAGCTGCCCCGTCGTGCACCTCTCCCAGGCGGTAGTTCACGCCCGTATAGAACAATATGCGCTCGGTGGTGGTAGTCTTACCAGCATCGATGTGCGCCATAATGCCTATGTTGCGCGTATATTTTAAATCTCTGGCCATTAGTAATTCGGGAATGTCATTTTTTAGAAACGGAAATGCGAGAAGGCCTTGTTGGCATCTGCCATACGGTGGGTGTCTTCCTTACGCTTGAAGGCAGCACCTTCCTCTTTGTATGCAGCAACGATCTCGCCCGCCAGCTTGGCAGCCATCCCTTTTTCATTGCGCTTGCGCGAAAAGTTGATCAGGTGCTTGATACCGATCGACATCTTGCGCTCAGGACGGATCTCCGAGGGGATCTGAAATGTCGCACCACCAATACGCCGGCTGCGAACCTCTACAGCGGGGGTCACGTTGGCAAGGGCCTCTTTGAACACTTCCAGACCGTCTTCTTTTGTTTTGTTGGAAACGATCTCCATGGCATCATAAAAAATGTTGTAGGCCAGGTTCTTCTTGCCCCGCAGCATCAGGTTGTTCACGAAACGCGTTACCAGCACGTCATTAAACTTCGGGTCGGGAAGCAATATTCTCTTCTTTGGTCTTGATTTTCTCATTGTCGTGTGAAAATTAATGCTAAGTCAGTCGCAATGATTATTTCTTGGCTTTGGGCCTCTTGGTTCCGTATTTCGACCTGCGCTGGTTACGGCCGTTAACACCGCTGGTATCCAGAGCACCGCGAATGATGTGATACCTTACCCCGGGGAGGTCTTTTACCCTGCCACCGCGGATCAGCACGATGCTGTGCTCCTGAAGGTTGTGCCCTTCACCGGGAATATAAGCGTTCACTTCCTTGCCATTGGTTAACCTTACCCTGGCAACTTTTCGCATGGCCGAGTTAGGCTTCTTGGGCGTGGTGGTATAAACCCTTACACATACTCCGCGACGCTGGGGACATGAATCCAAAGCGGGTGACTTACTCTTGTAAGTAACCTTTTGGCGTCCTTTACGAACCAATTGTTGTATTGTTGGCATACTGCAATTTAATTTGTAAAAACTTCGTTTTTATTTATTTAAAGTCAATCCTTCCTGTTTTTGGGAGTGCAAAGGTAAACGTTTATTTTTGAAAACCAATATGGTTTACCAAAAATTTATCCACAAAACCCCTGAAAACCTTTTTACCCCAATGAGCCCTTGCGGGTCCTGAAAACGAAAGTGTGCTGTAATTCAATCACATCTGACTTCCGCATTTGAGGGGCACAAAGATAGGCAAGTTTTTCGAAATTTCCATGCTTTTTTTAACTGAAGCAGCATATTTCTCAAAAATGTTCAAAGCTTACTAGCTACGAGGCTTTCAGCAACATTTTAGACCCTAATTCTCAATGGGTTCACTAACCCACTAACCCACAAAGAAAAATCCCCGGACACGTGAAAATATTTCCACATTCCCCGGTAGCTGCTATAATGGAAAGAATGTATTGCCTTACATAGGGTATTTCAGGCAAGTGGGCCAACGCAGATCTCTTCAGAAACAGGCAATAATGATTCTTGCTTCTTACTTCTTTCTTCTTACTTTTTACTTCTTACTGCCTACTTCTTACT
>JAAYLH010000026.1 GCA_012521995.1 Bacteroidales bacterium
GGTTGACACCGTATTTGATCTGCGTGCAAAACTCATTGAAGGGTGTGCCGAAGAGAGTGAAGAACTGCTGGAGAAATTCATGGAAGACCCCGACAATATTTCTGAAGAAGAAATGATCGGTATCATTCGTAAGGCTACTATTGACTTAAGGATATCGCCAGTGCTTTGCGGGTCTTCGTTTAAGAATAAAGGGGTGCAGTTGCTGTTGGATGCGGTGGCTAAATTCCTGCCCTCACCGCTTGAGATTGAAGCAGTGACGGGCATTAACCCCAAGAATGAAAAAGAAGAGTTACGCAAGGCCGAATCGTCAGAACCCTTTGCCGCCCTGGCCTTTAAAATTGCCACCGACCCCTTTGTGGGCCGGCTTTGTTTTTTCAGGGTGTACAGCGGGGTGCTCGAGTCGGGCTCTTACGTGCTGAATGCCTCCACGGGCAAGAAGGAACGCATTTCACGCATACTGCAAATGCATGCCAACAAGCAAAATCCCGTTGAGCGTATTGAAGCCGGTGATATCGGGGCAGCCGTAGGGTTCAAAGAGATACATACGGGTGATACCCTTTGTGAGGAGAAACACCCTATCATTCTTGAATCGATGACTTTCCCTGATCCTGTGATCAGTGTTGCCGTTGAGCCCAGGACCCAGGCTGATGTTGACAAGCTCAGCATTGCTCTTGGGAAACTGGCCGAAGAGGATCCTACATTCCGTGTGAAGGTTGATCCCGACAGCGGGCAGACCGTGATCAGCGGGATGGGTGAGCTGCACCTGGAGATCCTTGTGGACAGGCTTAAGCGTGAATTCAAGGTGGAATGCAACCAGGGTGCTCCCCAGGTAGCTTATAAGGAAGCCATTACAGGAAAGGTTGAACACCGCGAAGTATACAAGAAACAGACGGGTGGCCGTGGTAAGTTTGCCGATATCATCTTTGAGATCAGTCCTGCCGATGATGGCGTTACGGGTCTTCAGTTCATTGATGAGGTAAAAGGCGGTAATATCCCGCGCGAATTCATTCCTTCCGTTGAAAAAGGATTTAAAATGGCCATTCAGAATGGTGTGCTGGCAGGTTATCCACTGGATAGCCTGAAGGTTCGCCTGAAGGATGGCTCTTTCCATACAGTGGACTCTGATCAGTTGTCGTTTGAGCTTGCTGCAAAGATTGGCTTCAAGGCTGCAGCAAAAAAAGCCGGCAGCATTTTGCTGGAGCCCATTATGAAGCTTGAAGTGGTTACGCCCGATGAATATGTGGGTGATGTGGTGGGCGATATCAACCGCCGCAGGGGCCACTTGAGTAACCTTTCGAGTCGTGCAAATTTGCAGGTGGTGGATGCCAAGGTTCCGCTTTCGGAGATGTTTGGCTATGTGACCTCGCTGCGTACCCTTACCAGCGGCCGGGCCACCAGCACCATGGAGTTTTCGCATTATGACGAAACCCCGAAGAACATTGCTGATGATGTAATTTTTAAACAGTTTGGAATAAAAGCATAATCGTTTAATTCAAAATAAATTAAACCGTGAGTCAGAGAATCAGAATCAAATTGAAATCTTACGATTACAACTTGGTGGACAAGTCTGCCGAGAAGATCGTAAAAACTGTAAAATCAACAGGAGCAGTGGTAAACGGACCCATTCCCTTGCCAACGAACAAGAAGATCTTTACCGTTTTACGTTCGACATTCGTAAACAAAAAATCAAGAGAGCAGTTCCAGCTATGTTCATACAAGCGATTGCTGGACATTTATTCGTCTTCGTCCAAAACTGTTGATGCGCTCATGAAGCTTGAGCTGCCCAGCGGTGTAGAAGTGGAAATCAAAGTGTAATTTTTTAAACTATTGCCTAAAGAGCAGAAAAATCTGAAAAATGTCAGGAATTATTGGAAAGAAGATTGGAATGACCAGCATATTCGATGCCTCTGGGAAAAACATCCCATGCACGGTAATAGAGGCTGGTCCCTGCGTGATTACGCAGATCAAGACGAAGGATAAGGATGGTTATGATGCCATCCAGATGGCCTTCGACGAGAAGAAGGAAAAGAGAACGACCAAGGCACTGAAGGGCCATTTTGCCAAAGCAGGCACGACCCCTAAGAAATACATTGCCGAATTCACCCGTTTTGAAAAAGAACACCAGAAGAAGTTTGGTGATATACTCACGGTTGACATCTTTATTGAAGGTGAATTCATTGATGTGGTAGGTATTTCCAAGGGTAAGGGCTTCCAGGGCGTTGTGAAACGTCATGGATTCAGCGGGGTGGGCCAGGTGACCCACGGTCAGCACAACCGTCTGAGGGCTCCGGGTTCCATTGGCGCATCCTCATGGCCCTCACGGGTATTTAAGGGAATGCGTATGGCCGGCCGCATGGGCGGTAACCGGGTGAAAATGATCAACCTTCAGGTCATGAAACTCGTTCCCGAGAAAAACCTTGTTGTTGTTAAAGGTTCTGTGCCAGGACCAAATGGATCATATTTAATTCTTGAGAGATGGAGTTAACAGTATATAATATTGATGGAACCAAAACCGCCAGGACCGTTGTACTGAACGACGGGATTTTTGGCGTTGAGCCCAATGACCATGCCATCTACCTGGATGTTAAGCAGTACCTTGCCAATCAGCGACAGGGCACTCATAAATCCAAGGAGAGGAATGAAATCGCAGGAAGTACGCGTAAGCTTCACAGGCAAAAAGGTACCGGTGGATCACGAAAAGGCGATATCAAATCGCCCCTATTCCGTGGCGGCGGTCGCATTTTTGGACCAGTTCCCCGCGACTATTCCTTTAAGGTGAATAAAAAGGTTAAGAGACTGGCCCGTAAATCAGCGCTTACTTATAAAGCCAAGGACAACAATATCATGGTGCTTGAGACCTTTAAGATGGATGAGCCCAGGACCAAGAACTACCTTGAGATCCTGAAGAAATTCAACCTCGAGAATAAGAAGTCGCTGCTGGTGGTGCCCGAGGTGGACCGTAACCTGGTTCTTTCCTCACGCAACATTCCCAAGGCAAAAGTTGCTTTGGCTTCGGATCTGAATACCTATATGATCCTCAATGCCGATCATTTGCTTTTGGTTGAAAGTTCGCTGCCTGAAGTTGAAAACATTTTGCTGGACTAGAAAAACAATGAAACGGGTTGGAAAAAGATCGACCCCTAAATGAAAGACAAACATGGAAGTTTTGATTAAACCCCTGATTACCGAGAAAATGACCGCGGTAACCGAGAAATTTCCCACCCGCTTCGGGTTTATCGTTGACAAGCGCGCCTCCAAGAATCAAATTAAGGCTGCAGTTGAAGAAATGTACGATGTAGAGGTAGCAACTGTCAACACCATGGTTTACCTGGGCAAACGCAAGACGCGATTTACCAAAACCGGGATCCAGAGCGGCAGGAAAAATAGTTTCAAGAAGGCCATCATCACCTTGGCCGAAGGTCAAACCATTGATTTTTACAGCAATATTTAAGGATAAATGGCTTTAAGAAAATTTAAACCAACCACGCCCGGACAGCGCAATAAAGTAATCAGCGCTTTTGATGACATAACTGCCTCCGCTCCCGAGAAGAGCCTGGTGGTTGGTAAGAAACATTCAGGAGGTAGGAATAATTCCGGAAAAATGACCATGCGCTATTTGGGTGGTGGTCATAAGAGACGCGTTCGAATCATCGACTTCAAGCGAGAGAAGGATGGCGTACCCGCAACGGTAAAATCTATTGAATACGATCCCAACCGTTCGGCACGTATTGCCCTTCTTTTTTATGCTGATGGCGAGAAGCGATACATCATTGCTCCCAATGGGCTTAAGGTAGGTCAGACCATCATGTCAGGTGAAAAAGCTACGCCTGATATTGGTAATACCCTCTTCCTTCGCGATGTTCCGCTGGGTAGCATCGTTCACAATATCGAGCTGAACCCGGGACAGGGTGGTAAAATGGCGCGCAGCGCAGGCACCTACGCCCAGCTCATGTCAAGGGAAGGCAAGTATGCCATCCTGAAGCTTCCCTCAGGCGAATCGCGCATGGTGCTTATCACCTGCCGTGCTACCATTGGAAGTACTTCTAACCCCGACCATATGCACGAAGTATCGGGTAAGGCAGGTCGCAACCGTTGGTTGGGACGTCGTCCCCGCACACGTGGCGTTGCCATGAACCCCGTAGATCACCCCATGGGTGGTGGTGAAGGGCGTGCCTCAGGTGGTCACCCACGCAACCGTAAGGGCCTCCCTGCAAAAGGGTACAAAACCCGCAACAGGAAGAAGTTGTCCAACAGGCTGGTGGTTGAAAGAAGGAAGAAGTAATACGAATTGAAAACAGGAAAAAACAATTGATATGAGCCGTTCACTTAAAAAAGGACCATTCATTAGCGTTAAGCTGGAGAAGAAAATCCTTGCCATGGCCGCCAGCAACAAGAAAAGCGTTGTTAAGACCTGGTCGAGGGCTTCAATGATCTCTCCCGAGTTTGTTGGTCAGACAATAGCCGTTCATAATGGCAATAAATTCATCCCGGTATATGTTACCGAAAACATGGTAGGCCATAAACTGGGTGAATTTGCACCTACGCGAATTTTCCGCGGACATGCAGGTAAAAAAGACAAAGCAAAAAAATAAAAATTTCATCTTAAAATGGGATTAAGAAAACACTTAAGGGCTGAGAAACTCAAGGAAGAGAAGAAAACTCAGTATTTTGCCAGCCTCCGGAATTGCCCCACATCGCCCAGGAAAATGCGCCTGGTAGCTGATATGATCAGGGGTAAAGAAGTCAATAAAGCCCTTGGAATACTTAGGTATTCAAAACAAGATGCCAGCTACAGGCTCGAGAAGCTTCTGTTGTCTGCCATCGCAAACTGGCAAAGCAAAAATGAAGGCGTAAGGATTGAGGACAGCAACCTCTTCGTGAAAACGATTCACGTCGACGGTGGCCGCAGCCTCAAGCGCCTGCGCCCAGCACCCCAAGGCCGTGCATACCGGATCCGGAAAAGGTCCAACCATGTTACCATTTTTGTTGATAGTAAAATTAAAAACGATTAAATCTTTTTCAGATGGGACAAAAAACAAATCCGATCGGTCTTAGGCTTGGTATCATCAAAGGTTGGGATTCAAACTGGTATGGTGGCCGCAAGTATGAGGCCAAACTTGTAGAAGACGAGAAGATCCGTCAATATCTCAACGCCCGCCTTTCGAAGGCCAGCGTTTCTAAAATTATCATTGAGCGCACCCTAAAGCTTATTACCGTTACCATTAATACTGCCCGGCCCGGGATTATCATCGGGAAAGGTGGCCAGGAAGTGGACAAGCTGAAGGAAGAATTGAAGAAGATCACCCAGAAGGAGGTACAGATCAACATCAGTGAGATCAAGCGCCCCGAGCTGGATGCTTTCCTGGTGGCCACCACGGTTGCCAAGCAGATCGAAGGCAGGATCTCTTTCCGTCGTGCAGTGAAAACTGCGATCGCATCAACAATGCGCCTGGGCGCAGAAGGAATCAAGGTTACCGTTGCAGGTCGTGTGGGTGGCGCCGAAATGGCCCGTACCGAGACTTACAAGGAAGGCCGCATTCCGCTGCATACGCTCCGAGCCGACATCGACTATGCCACTGCCGAAGCACATACCACTTACGGCCGTATTGGCATTAAGGTATGGATCTGCAAGGGTGAAGTATTTGGCAAGCGCGACCTGACCCCCTTCGTCGAAGATCCTTCAAAAGGCAGGCCTGCTCCCGCTGGCGTAGGTGGCGGTGGCCGTTACAGGGGACGCCCGAAAAACAAAAGGTAATTTTTGATTTGTAGAAAAGAAAAACTGTTGAATAATGTTACAGCCTAAGAAAACCAAATTCAGGAAACAGCAGAAAGGCCGCATGAAAGGCAACACCAAGCGTGGTGCTGAGCTTGCCTTCGGTTCGTTTGGCATTAAGGCACTCGACACCTGCCTGCTTACCGGTCGCCAGATCGAAGCTGCCCGTCAGGCCATCACCCGTTTTATGAAACGTGAAGGTCAGCTGTGGATCAGGGTATTTCCCGATAAACCCATTACCAAGAAGCCCGCTGAAGTGCGTATGGGTAAAGGTAAGGGTGCTCCCGAATATTTTGTTGCACGCATCACACCCGGTCGTATTCTTTTTGAAGCTGAGGGGGTTAACCTCGAAACCGCTAAGGAAGCAATGCGTCTTGGGTCACAGAAATTGCCTATCCTGACCAAATTTGTGGTGAGGAAGGATTATGTTGAATAATGAGGTTTTTTATTCAGAAATAATTTTGTAACTTTGCAGCCTTTTTGCAGGGAACCAAAACCAACGCAGCCGTTACCTGTCTGGATTGTTCTCCCCATTAAAGCCCGCCCGGAAAAGAACGAGCGGGATTGAGCTGGCAAAAATTAAAATTCACGCAAAAGATGAAACCTAACGTAATACGTGAAATGTCAACCAGTGAGCTCAAAGAGCGTTTGGTCGAGGAGAAGAAACAACTGCGTAAGCTCAAGATGAACCATGCGGTTTCTCCCCTTGAAAATCCGCTCAAGATTCCTGCTTATCGCAAGACGATTGCCAGGATCATTACTGAGCTCAACAAGAGGGAAAAAGAAGAACTTAAACAAAAGTAATTTTTAACAATGGAAACCAGAACTCCCAGAAAAGAAAGAACGGGCATTGTGGTGAGCAACAAGATGGAAAAGTCCATCGTTGTCGAGGTTCAGCGCAGGGTAAAGCACCCCAAATACGGGAAATTTGTCAAGCGTTCGTCCCGTTTCATGGCTCATGACCAAAAGAATGATTGCAACATCGGGGATACCGTACGCATCATGGAAACCCGTCCTTTGAGCAAGAATAAATGTTGGAGATTAGTTGAAATACTTGAAAGAGCGAAGTAATTATGATACAACAAGAATCCAGACTAGCGGTAGCGGACAACAGCGGTGCAAAGGAAGTTCTTTGTATTCGTGTGCTTGGCGGGACTCGGCGCAAATATGCCGGTATTGGCGATAAGATTATCGTCACGGTAAAAGACGCGCTTCCCTCGGGCAACGTGAAGAAAGGTACGGTTACAAAGGCTGTGGTGGTGCGCACCAAGAAGCCTGTTCGCCGTGCTGACGGCAGCTATATTCGCTTTGACGACAATGCAGTAGTGCTTTTGACGGCCAACGAAGAGATGCGCGGAACCCGTATTTTCGGGCCTGTGGCTCGCGAGTTGCGTGAAAAGCAGTTTATGAAAATTGTTTCCTTGGCACCCGAAGTGCTTTAATGCAAAATTTACCTGAGCTATGCAAGCCAAATTACACATAAAAAAAGGAGATACCGTAAAGGTGATTGCCGGTAACGAAAAAGGTTCCCAGGGCAAAGTGCTGGAAGTATATCCCGAAAAACTTAGGGCGCTTGTAGAGGGCGTAAACATGGTGTCGAAGCATACCAAGCCCAACGCAGCCAACCCCCAGGGTGGCATCCTCAAGAAGGAAGCCCCCATTCACATTTCCAACCTTATGGTGGTGGACGGCAAAGGCAATGCCACCCGCATCGGCCGTAAGCGCGACGAGAAAGGCAAACTGGTACGTTATTCCAAAAAGACAGGGGAGGTAATTAAGTAATGAGCTATATCCCGAGACTAAAGCAAAAATATACAGAGGAAATCGTTCCTGCACTGATGCAGGAATTCCAGTATAAGAGCCAGATGGAGGCCCCCAAGCTCCTGAAGATCAGTCTTAACCAGGGCGTTGGCGATGCGATCGCCGACAAGAAGATCATTGAAGCTGCCCTGGAAGAAATGACGCAGATATCAGGTCAGAAAGCCGTTCCCACTAAGTCGAAGAAAGACATCTCCAACTTCAAACTCAGGAAGGGGATGCCTATCGGTGTCAGGGTTACCCTGCGCGGCGAACGTATGTACGAATTTCTCGACAGGCTGGTAGCCGTTTCTCTTCCCAGGATACGCGACTTTAAAGGGATCAATGAGAAAGGTTTCGACGGCCGGGGTAATTTTACCCTTGGCGTACCTGAGCAGATCATCTTCCCGGAAATCAACATTGACAAAGTGAACCGCATCGGTGGCATGGACATTACTTTTGTTACTTCCGCCAAAACCGATAAGGAAGCTTTTGCCCTGCTCCGCGAATTTGGTCTTCCATTCAAGAACCTTAAAAAATAAAAAAAGAATAATGGCAAAAGAGTCAATCAAAGCCCGTGAGCTCAAGAGAGCAAAGCTGGTAGCCAAGTACGCTGCGAAAAGAGCTGAACTGAAAGCCCAAGGTGACTACGAAGCGCTGCAAAAACTTCCCAAGAATGCATCGCCCGTGCGCCTGCACAATCGCTGTAAATTGACCGGTCGCCCCAAAGGCTATATGCGCCAGTTTGGGATTAGCCGTATCAACTTCCGCGAGATGGCCAACAACGGTCTTATCCCTGGTGTTACAAAAGCCAGCTGGTAGTATTTATTTAACACAACTTTTATTAAAACACAATGGTAACCGATCCAATTGCAGATTATCTGACCAGAATAAGGAATGCCGTGAAGGCCAATCACAGGATTGTTGAAATTCCTGCATCGAATCTCAAGAAGGGGATCACCAAAATTCTTTTTGAAAAAGGGTATATTCTCAACTACAAATTTGAAGATGAGCTTAAACCCGCTATGATCAAGATTGCCTTGAAATACCATCCGGTAACAAAGGTTGCGGCCATCAACGAAATTACGCGAATCAGCAAGCCCGGTTTGCGTCAGTATTGCGGTGCCGACAAACTGCCCCGCGTGCTCAATGGTCTTGGCATAGCCATTATTTCCACTTCCCAAGGTTTGATCACTGATAAAGAAGCCCGCGAACGAAAAGTGGGCGGTGAAATCATTTGTTACGTAAGCTAAAGGAGGGGAAAAAATGTCAAGAATAGGAAAATTGCCCATCAGCCTGCCCGCTGGAGTTAGCGTACAGGTATCCGATAATAATGTGGTGACCGTGAAAGGTCCCAAAGGTGAACTGAAGCAGGCCGTTGACCAGGATATCAAGATCCGCCTGGATGATGGTACCTTGCATGTAGAACGTCCTTCAGAACAGAAGCGTCACAAAGCCCTTCATGGGCTCTATCGCTCCCTGATTCACAATATGGTGATTGGGGTGTCGGAAGGTTATAAAATTGTCCAGGAACTGGTTGGGGTAGGCTATAAAGCCTCCAATGAAGGCAACCTGCTCGAGCTCAGCCTGGGATATTCGCACAACATCTTCTTTGAGTTGCCTCAGGAGATTAAACTGCAAACGATTACTGAGCGGGGTAAAAACCCTACCATTATTCTTGAATCGCATGACAAGCAGCTCATCGGTCAGGTAGCGGCCAAGATTCGTTCCCTGCGCAAGCCTGAGCCTTACAAAGGTAAAGGTATCCGCTTCCAGGGTGAAGTTCTTCGCCGTAAAGCTGGTAAAGCCGCTGGTGCGAAGTAACTTTTGTAAATTTTTTAAATTCCTTATCAGGATGGCAACAAATAAGAAACTAAATAGAAGGACGAAGATAAAATACCGTATCCGGAAGAAAGTGCAAGGCACGTCCGATCGTCCCCGTTTAACGGTATTCCGTAGTAATAAGGGCATTTATGCCCAGGTGATCAATGACCTGGAAGGCCGTACCCTGGTATCCGCTTCTTCGGTATCGAAGGAACTGGCCGATAAGAAAATTACCAAGAGCGAAATGGCCAAGGAAGTGGGCAAGCTGCTCGCAGGCAAAGCTGTTGAAGCTGGTATTGAAAAGGTAGTTTTCGACCGTAATGGTTATCTGTATCACGGAAGAGTTAAATCATTGGCAGAAGGCGCCCGTGAAGGCGGCTTAAAATTCTAAGAACATGACAAACGCGAATATCAAGAAAGTAAAGTCAAGCGAGATTGAATTTAAAGACCGGCTGGTAAGCATTCAGCGGGTTACTAAGGTTACCAAGGGTGGCCGTACCTTCAGTTTTTCTGCTATTGTTGTTGTTGGAAACGAGAACGGCGTGGTAGGTTACGGGCTGGGAAAAGCCAAGGAAGTAACCACTGCAATCAGCAAGGGAATTGATGATGCCAAGAAGCATTTGATCAAAGTTCCCGTACACAAAGGTACCATTCCACACACCCAGGAGGGTAAATACAGCGGCGCCCGCGTTCTGATCAAGCCTGCTTCCCACGGTACCGGTGTTATTGCCGGTGGTGCTATGCGCGCCGTTTTGGAAAGCGTTGGCGTGACCGACGTCTTAGCCAAGTCAAAAGGCTCGTCCAACCCCCACAGCGTGGTGAAAGCTACAATCGACGCCCTGACTAAACTCAGGGATCCTTTTATGGTTGCCCAGCAGCGTGGTATTGAGGTCGACAAGGTTTTTAATGGTTAAAAACCTGCCCGGGCTTCTGTTGAAACCCGGCAGCAATTAATTTCTTATCTGAAAAATACAGAACAATGAAGAAATACAAAATAGTTCAGGTGAAAAGCGGCATCGGCCGACCCGAACGTCAGAAAAGAACGTTGATCGCCCTTGGATTGCGCAAGCTTAACCGTCCCGTTATTGTGGAAGGCAGCCCGCAGGTGGAAGGGATGATCAATGCCGTGAAGCACTTGCTCCATGTGGAAGAAGTGACTGAATAATTTGATATTGTCAATAATCTTTAATGCACACAATACAATGGATTTAAGCAATCTTAAACCAGCAAAAGGCTCCGTAAAAACCAGGAAACGCATCGGTCGCGGTGAAGGATCAGGCAAAGGAGGGACTTCTACAAGGGGTCACAAAGGCGCCCAATCACGTTCGGGGTATAGCCGTAAGGCTGGCTTCGAGGGTGGTCAAATGCCCATGGCACGTCGCCTCCCCAAATTTGGTTTCAGAAACCCCAATCGCGTTGAGTACGCCGGTATCAACCTGGACGTGATCCAGAAACTGGCGGATGAAAAAGGCCTTGAACAAATTGATATTAACGTAATGTTGGATAACGGCCTTGTTTCAAAGAAAGACCTGGTGAAAATACTGGGACGCGGTAAACTCACTTCCAAAGTGGAGGTTACTGCCCATGCTTTTTCGGCTACTGCCGTAAAAGCTATTGAAGCCAATGGAGGAAAAGTTAACAAGATTTAAACCTGCGTAATGAAACGATTTATCCAAACGCTGAAGAATATTTATCGGATCGAGGACCTGCGTATCCGCATTATAAATACCCTGGGATTCTTACTCATTTATCGCCTAGGTTCCTTTATTGTGCTGCCAGGGGTTGATCCGGCCCAGCTGGATGCCCTTCAAGCCCAGACCCAGGAAGGTATCCTGGGCCTGCTGAATATGTTCTCGGGAGGCGCATTCTCAAATGCATCCATTTTTGCCCTTGGGATCATGCCTTACATTAGTGCCTCCATCGTTATTCAGCTCCTTGGCATTGCAGTTCCTTATTTCCAGCGCCTGCAAAAAGAAGGCGAAAGCGGCCGCAAAAAGATCAATCAAATCACCAGGTATCTTACTGTACTTATCACAGGTGCCCAAGCTCCTGCCTATCTGGCAAATCTTATTTCACAGCTTCCGCCCCAGGCTATCTCTCCCTTTGATCCTGCAGCCACTTCACCCTCTACATTCTTCATGATCTCCTCGGTGATTATCCTCATCGCAGGGACCATGTTTGTGATGTGGCTTGGTGAGAAGATTACTGATAAAGGGATTGGAAATGGGATTTCGCTTATCATTATGATTGGTATCATTGCCCGTCTGCCCTTTGCCCTCTTTGGAGAATTGGTGGCAAGGGCTACTGAAGGCGGTGGTCTTGTTGTGTTCCTGATTGAAATAGTGATCCTGATGGCCGTTGTGGTCCTCAGTATCCTATTGGTACAGGGCACCCGAAGGATCCCTGTGCAGTTCGCCAAACGGGTTGTTGGCAATAAGCAGTATGGCGGCGTGCGTCAGTACATCCCCCTGAAGGTTAATGCTGCCGGTGTTATGCCTATTATCTTTGCACAGGCCATTATGTTCATTCCCATTACCCTTGCGGGCTTCTCTGAATCTCTTGGAGGCTTTGCTGCCACCATGTCGAACTTCTATGGGTTCTGGTACAACTTTACCTTCGCCATCCTGATCATCCTGTTTACTTATTTCTATACCGCCATTACGGTGAACCCGAATCAAATGGCTGAAGATATGAAAAAGAATGGTGGTTTTATCCCGGGGGTTAAACCTGGTAAAAAGACCGCTGAATTCATCGACAATGTGATGTCGAAAATAACTCTACCCGGCTCGTTGTTCCTTGCTTTTGTGGCTATTATGCCTGCCTTGGTTGGTATGATGGGCGTTACTGCGCAATTTGCTCAGTTCTTTGGCGGAACCTCTCTGCTGATTATGGTAGGGGTTGTTCTGGATACATTGCAACAGATTGAGAGTCATCTTTTAATGCGTCATTATGATGGGCTTACCAAATCCGGTAGGATCAAGGGACGTTCATCTATGGGAATGACAGGCTAATCGTAAGGGTAATGATCCATTACAAGACCAACGAAGAAATTGAATTAATTAGGGAAAGTTCTTTGCTTGTTGCTAAAACGCTGGCAGAGGTTGCCCGGCTCATAAAGCCCGGCATCACCACCCAGCGCCTCGATCAGATGGCTGAGGAATTTATTCGCGACCATCAGGCTTCTCCGGGATTCAAAGGTTACAACGGGTTTCCGTTTACGCTTTGCATTTCTCCCAACGAAGTCGTCGTACATGGATTTCCTTCCAAAAGAGAATTGAAGGAAGGAGAAATTCTCTCAGTCGATTGTGGCGTGCTTAAGAACGGGTATTATGGTGACTCTGCTTATACATTTGCCATTGGCGAGATCAGTGAATCACTCAAGCGGCTGTTAAAGGTTACACACTCCGGTCTTTATCTTGGAATAGAGCAGGCAGTTGAAGGTAACACTTTGGGTGATGTGTCCTGGGCCATTCAGCAGCATGCTGAACAGGCAGGGTTCTCTGTCGTTCGCGAACTGGTAGGCCACGGAGTAGGCCGCCATCTGCATGAAGCTCCCGAAGTCCCCAATTACGGGGCCAAAGGAAAAGGGCTGAAATTCAAAGAGGGCTTGGTCATTGCTATCGAGCCAATGATCAATATGGGTCAGCGATTTGTTGTACAGGAACGTGATGGCTGGACCATCAGGACCTCCGACCGCAAACCATCAGCCCATTTTGAACATACAATTGCCGTCAGGCAAGGCAAAGCAGATGTGTTATCATCGTTTCAGTACATTGAAGAAGCTTTAATGGAAAACCAAAATAATTCAATCATTATTCGGTAAGATAATATGGCAAAACAGTCATCAATACAACAAGACGGCGTGGTTATAGAATCACTAGGCAACGCTATGTTCCGGGTCGAACTCGAGAACGGTCATGTCATCACCGCGCACATTTCGGGCAAGATGCGGATGCACTACATCAAAATCCTGCCAGGAGACAAGGTGAAAGTTGAAATGTCGCCCTATGATCTTACTAAAGGTCGGATTACATTTAGGTACAAGTAAGAGGTTTTACAACACACACAAAACACCGTAAAATGAAAGTCAGAGTGTCGGTTAAGAAAAGAAGCCCTGAGTGCAAAATCGTTCGCAGGAAAGGGAAGATTTACGTCATTAACAAGAAGAATCCCAAGTACAAACAGCGTCAGGGATAATAGTTCGAAATTTAACAAGGTAAAAACATATGGCACGTATAGCTGGAGTTGACATTCCGAGAAATAAAAGAGGCGTTGTTGCCCTTACCTACATTTTTGGTATTGGCCAGAGCACCGCTGCCCTGATCCTTGATGAAGCCGGAGTTGACCAATCAATAAAGGTTGAACAATGGAACGATGACCAGGTGACTGCAATTCGAAATATCATCAATGAGAAGTATAAGGTTGAGGGTTCATTGCGCTCTGAAGTACAGATGAACATCAAGCGATTGATGGACATTGGCTGCTATCGCGGGATTCGCCACCGTATCGGACTTCCGCTCAGGGGGCAGAAAACCAAGAACAATGCCCGTACCCGTAAAGGGAAGAAAAAGACTGTTGCCAACAAGAAGAAGGCAACCAAATAATCCTTAAATTTTTGAAGTGGGTACTTCTGGTGCCCCTTGATCAGAGCAAAAACAGAATTTTACAATGGCAAAAACAACCAAAGGCGCAAGAAGCGCTAAAAAAAGAGTTGTAAAGGTTGAGCCTCAGGGACAGGCTCACATTTTCGCTTCTTTTAACAATATCATCGTAACGCTCACCAACCAGAACGGACAGGTGATCTCCTGGGCTTCTGCCGGTAAGATGGGATTCAGGGGTTCGAAAAAGAACACCCCCTATGCTGGTCAGATGGCTGCCGGCGATGCTGCAAAAGTAGCATACGACCTTGGCCTTCGCAAAGTGAAGGTGTTCGTCAAAGGACCCGGCTCAGGCCGTGAATCCGCTATTCGTACCCTCCACGCTTCAGGCATTGAGGTGGTGGAGATCATGGATGTGACCCCGCTGCCCCATAATGGCTGCCGCCCCCCCAAAAGAAGGAGAGTTTAAGCGTTTGTATTTGTTTTTGAAAAAAAGAATCATAACCCATGGCAAGATATTTAGGCCCTAAATCAAAAATAGCCCGCAAGTTTGGTGAACCCATCTTTGGCGCTGACAAGGCGTTCGAAAAAAAGAAGTACCCCCCTGGACAACATGGCCAGACCAAGAAGCGTAAGAAAATGTCGGAATATGGCATTCAGCTCCTTGAAAAACAAAAAGCCAAGTACACCTACGGACTGCTCGAACGCCAGTTTGCAAATACCTTCGAAAAAGCCGTTCGAATGAGAGGCATTACCGGTGAAAACCTGCTTGGTTTGCTTGAGTCGCGCCTTGATAACGTGGTGTATCGCTTTGGTATTGCACCTACTCGCCGCGCTGCCCGTCAGCTGGTAGGCCACCGTCACATCACCGTCAACGGCGAAGTGACAAACATCCCTTCCTTCATCGTAAAGCCTGGTGACATCATCGGCGTTCGTGAAAAGTCAAAAAGCCTTGAAGTTATTGGTGACTCCCTGGCAGCCAGGCCCTCCAGCTACTCTTGGCTCGAATGGGATAACGAACACATGCATGGTAAATTCCTGAACATCCCCGAACGGGAAGCCATCCCTGAGAATATCAAGGAGCAGCTCATCGTGGAACTTTACTCCAAGTAGTGATCAGTATCTTTTTCAAATTTAAAACCAACAATAATGGCCATTATAGCTTTTCAAAAACCGGATAAAGTGATCATGCTCGAATCGAACGATCGGTTCGGCAAGTTCGAATTCCGTCCGCTGGAACCCGGGTATGGTATTACCATCGGCAATGCCCTCAGGAGAATCCTGCTCTCATCGCTGGAAGGGTTTGCCATTTCTTCGGTCAGAATTGAAGGTGTCGATCACGAATTTTCGACCATCAAAGGCGTGGTGGAAGATGTCACCGAGATTATCCTTAACCTCAAGCAAATCCGGTTTAAAAGGCAAGTGGAAGAAGTGGAAAGCGAAAAGTTCTCCATCACAATCACTGGCCAGGATGTGCTTACAGCTGGTGACCTCAACGCTTCCCTCTCCAATTTCCAGGTGCTCAACCCCGAAGTGGTAATCTGCAAAATGGAATCCAGCGTTAATCTGACAATGGAATTTACCATTGAAAAGGGCCGTGGTTATGTTTCTGCAGAAGATAACAAACCACTGAACCCTGTTATCGGTACCATTGCCGTTGACTCCATCTTCACTCCAATCAAAAACGTGAAGTTTGTTGTGGAGGACTACCGCGTGGAACAAAAAACCGACTACGAAAAACTGGTCCTGGAGATCTCTACTGATGGTTCCATTAACCCCAAGGAAGCCCTGAAAGAAGCTGCCAAGATTCTGATCGTTCATTTCATGCTGTTCTCTGACGAAAAAATCACCCTCGACACTGAGGAAAAAGCAGCCAGCGAAGAGTTTGATGAGACTTCACTCCATATGCGCCAGTTGCTAAAGACCAAACTGGTCGATATGGACCTTTCGGTCAGGGCACTCAATTGCCTCAAGGCTGCTGACGTGGAAACCCTTGCCGACCTGGTAGTGCTTAATAAGCACGACCTGCTGAAGTTTCGCAACTTCGGTAAGAAATCACTCACTGAGCTGGAAGAACTGATCAAGTCAAAGAACCTCAGCTTTGGAATGAACCTCGCGAAATATAAATTAGACAAGGAATAACAGAAATGAGACACAGAAAGAAAGTCAATCATCTGGGAAGGAAATCTGCACACCGCAAGGCTATGCTTTCAAACATGGCTGCTTCCCTCATCCTCCATAAGCGCATCAACACCACCGTTCCCAAGGCAAAAGCCCTGAAGGTGTACGTTGAGCCCCTGATCACCAAGTCGAAGGAAGATACCACGCATTCGCGCAGGGTTGTTTTCAGTTA
Organism: Bacteroidales bacterium; assembly: GCA_012521995.1. GTDB lineage: Bacteria > Bacteroidota > Bacteroidia > Bacteroidales > UBA7960 > UBA7960. The sequence continues at coordinate 16,346 of JAAYLH010000026.1, forward strand.
CCTGGAAAACAAACATGCCGTAAGTGAATTATTCCGCGAGGTTGCCCAGAAAGTAGCCGATCGCCCGGGTGGTTATACTCGTATCCTGAAAACAGGGTTCCGTCAGGGTGATGGCGCTGAGATGTGCATGATCGAGCTGGTTGATTACAACCCCAACCTTTTGAGGAAGGCCGATGCCGATCAGAGCAAGAAGACCCGTCGGGCCGGTCGCCGTAAAAAATCCGATGAAGAAATCACTGCAACCAAGAAAGCCCCTCCCAAAGCTGCCAAGGACGAAAAGCCTGTAGAAGAACCCAAGGCTGAAGAACCCCAGGTAGAAGATGTGAAGGCCGAAGCCAGTGAAGTCCCTGAGGATACTCAGCCCACTGAAGAATATCCCGACGCAGAAACTGAGAAATAATCCTTTCCTGCTATCGGAGACCTCATTAAAAGGATAAAGCTGGCAAAGCTGCTTTATCCTTTTCTTTTTTTGAGGTATTCTTTTTTGTATTTTTACATCTTGATCACAAGTTTAATTAAAATATTTTACCATGAGTGTCATTTTGAATATCCATGCAAGACAAATCCTAGATTCAAGAGGAAACCCCACGGTTGAGGTTGAAGTGATCACCGAAAACGGCGTGTTGGGTCGCGCTGCAGTTCCTTCCGGTGCCTCAACAGGCGTTCATGAAGCCGTTGAACTCAGGGATGGCGATAAGGCCAACTACCTGGGCAAAGGCGTCCTGAAAGCGGTTGGTAATGTCAACAACACCCTGAACAACGAATTGAAGGGTTTTTATGTAACCGATCAAGCCTTGATCGATAAAACCATGCTCGAACTGGATGGTACTCCCAATAAAGGAAATCTTGGTGCCAACGCCATTCTGGGCGTTTCACTTGCCGTGGCCCAGGCTGCTGCCATTGAAACTTCCCAACCCTTGTACCGCTATGTTGGCGGTGTGAGTGCCAACGTGCTCCCCATCCCCATGATGAACATCATTAATGGCGGTTCCCATGCCGACAATTCCATCGACTTCCAGGAATTCATGATTATGCCTGTTGGCGCTTCCTCCTTCTCACATGCAATTAAGATGGGCGCCGAAGTGTTTCATAACCTCAAGGCCGTTCTGAAAAAAGAAGGATATTCAACCAACGTGGGTGATGAGGGTGGTTTTGCCCCCAACCTGAAGTCGAATGAAGAAGCCGTCCAGGTCATCCTTCAGGCCATCGAAAATGCAGGTTACAAACCCGGTGAAGACGTTTTCCTGGCCCTGGACCCCGCTTCCAGTGAGTATTTCCTCCCCGAAGAGAATGTATATCACCTGCGCAAGTCAACAGGCGACAAGCTGACCCCCGCTCAAATGGTCGACTACTGGGCCGACTGGGTGAAAAAATATCCCATTGTGTCCATTGAAGACGGAATGGCTGAAGATGACTGGGATGGCTGGAAGATCATGACGGATAAACTTGGTAAAAAAATCCAGCTTGTTGGTGACGATTTGTTTGTAACCAACGTCGAACGCCTGTCACAGGGCATTCAGAAAGAGGTTGCCAACTCCATCCTGGTGAAGGTGAACCAAATCGGATCGCTCACCGAAACCATTGACGCCGTTAACCTGGCTTACCGCAATTCGTATACCGCTGTGATGAGCCACCGCTCAGGCGAAACGGAAGATACCGCTATTGCTGACCTTGCCGTTGCCCTGAACACCGGGCAGATCAAAACCGGTTCCGCTTGCCGGTCTGAAAGAATTGCCAAGTACAACCAACTGCTCCGCATTGAAGAAATGCTGGGAGAAACCGCCAGGTATCTTGGAAAAGATTTCAAATTCCTTAAGAAATAATACCTTTGCAGCTGCCACAGCAAAAAGGGGCCTGAACGGCCCCTTTTTTGGCTGCCTTTGAACCTGTTATCCTTAATCCGATTCCGTGAAAAAAAGCCTTCTCGCCCTGCTATTCCTGGCATGCTCTGCTGCCTCCCTGGCCCGGGATACGCTCACCGTAATGCATTATAACCTGCTGTATTACGGCATCACTACCTCTTTTTGCAACAACCAGAACAACAATGTGGATCTGAAAGATCAATACCTGTCGAACATTATCGATTTTGTCAGGCCCGATATTTTCACCGTCAATGAGTTGGGACGGGGTCAGGATAATGCAAACAGAATTCTTGACAACGTCATGAATGTGGTGGGTAACAATCGATACAGCGCTGCCTCCTACACCAATACGACGAACTCCACAATCGTCAATATGCTGTATTACGATCACAATAAGTTCAGCCTTTATTTTGAGGCCGTGGTGGCCAACCTGATGCGCGACATTAATCTCTATACCCTTTATTACAATGATCAGGAGATGCTGGCAGCAGGCGATACCATTTTCCTGACGGCCATCGTTGCCCACCTGAAGGCAGGCGGCGCTGCTGAGGACCAACAAACCCGTACTGCAGAGGCACAGGCTGTCATGGCCTATATCAACGCAAACAATATGAAGGGCAACCTGCTTTTTTTGGGCGATTTTAATATGGGCTCCTCTTTTGAGCAAGCCTTTCAGCACATTACCTATCACCCCAACGAAGCCATCCGCTTTTACGATCCCATCAACCAACCGGGGCAATGGTACAACAATCCGAACTTTGCTCCTTATCATACCCAGAGCACTCGCTCAGGGAGCCACGATTGCTTTGTGTCGGGTGGGCTCGACGACCGCTACGACCTGATCCTGGCTTCAAGGGCCGTGATGCAGGGCTATTACGGGCTGCAATACATCGACGGCTCCTATAAAGCCCTTGGACAGGATGGCAACCGTTTTAACCAGTCAGTCATTTATCCCGCCAACAACAGTGCGCCCCAGGTGATCATAGAGTCGCTTTACGGGATGTCCGACCACCTCCCCGTGGTTATGAAAATGAGAACAGACCAGATCACGGCAGGGCAACAACCGCTCCTGGCAAGCATCCCGTCCATACGTTTCAATAATCCCGCCCGCGAACACCTGAACCTGCAAGCCAGACAGTCTGCCACTGGCCTGGATATAGCCATTTTTTCCCTTACGGGCGAAAAGGTTCGCGCATGGACCGGGCTTGACCTCATGGCAGGGGAGGGGCAGTCTTTCGAACTTTCAGGCTTGCAGCCGGGGGTTTACTTAATCCGTGCCCTGGGCAAAGACATCCTTCCTTTTTCCGCAAAACTGATCAAACAATAAGCCCTTTTTAGAAGGTTCGAACCATTCGATATTTTTTTGCTTTTCTTTCCTCTCTTTCATCTTCAGGTATAATTTTTGTTACGAAATCATAAAATTTCATATGTAATTTTCTTTTTATTTTACTAGTATGTAACAAAAATCCTGAACCCATGAAAACAAAAAAAACGATCAGACAACGGATGTTCCTCCTTGCCCTGGTGGTTTTATCCCTTCCGGGATGTGCCACCCTCGACAAAGCAGCCCTCAATGAATTACAGCGGGTGCCTTTCGAACCCCTCGCCCTGCAGCCCTCCTTCGATGTCTACCAGATCAGGCTCGACATTATCAGGGCCAAGGATTCGGTAACACAATCCGATTCAACCATCACCGAAGAAGCTCAAGCCTATCAAACGCTCGGGTTTTATCTGGGCAACGGGCTCTTTTATGACCTGAACAACAATCTCTCCCTGCTGATTCCCGATCTGTACCAACTCAACCCTGCCGAAGGATTTACCATCGAAGAGGCGGATCACAGCACCTACCAGGAGGCGATATACCGTCGTGAGCCTGATGCCTTTATTGTTGAATATCCCGGCCTGATTCGTTGGGTAAGGAAAGCCGATTTAACCATAACCGACAGTACCCTGACCTTCAGCAGAGGGCTGCTGAACAAATATTCCCTGTCGTGGACTGACTCGACCCTGAAGCATAAGGGCCTGGTCTTCTCTACTAAAATCCTGCCCGAACCAGGGGGCTTCTATGTCCCCCGTCTTCTTTTTCGGAGGCATTACCATCAGGACGGGCAAACAATAAGCCTGGAAAACAACTATCGCATTGTCAGGGATAATGATGCCATCCTCATCTTCAGGAGAAATCTTTTTGGCAGGTTTAAGCAGTTCCTGACTATGGAGCGATCGCATTCCGACTTGTATATTTACGACAAGCGCCAGCGTGGCCTCAAAATATCCTTCCGTGGCTCCGAACTGATCATTTACGAAAACAGGCGCGAGCTAAAAAGATACCTGCTCCACCAGTGATTCTGCTCAGAAATGATGTTATTTTTGAAAGCGCAACCCAAGGGCTGCGCTTTTTTTGTTTTTCCTGAAAGTTATGTCCGTAAAACAACGCTCCTTTTCGTTTTTTTCGTAATTTGGCAGGTATTAATCGGGGCGCTATATTAAGTTTTTGTTAACAAACCCCTATTGGGTAAGATTTAAGTAATTTTGACCCCTTCGAGGATTTAACATCTGACCTATGAATTTTGGCTTTACTCAGATCCTGACCCTTTTCGGATCCCTCAGCCTGTTCCTCTTTGGGATGAAAACCATGAGCGACGGGATCCAGAAGGTTGCTGGCGATAAAATGCGCTCCATCCTGAGCGCCATGACCTCCAATCGTTTTATGGGAGTTTTGACCGGGCTGATTGTTACTACCCTTGTGCAGTCGTCTTCTGCATCAACCGTGATGGTGGTAAGTTTTGTCAATGCAGGCTTGTTAAATCTTTCCCAGGCCATCGGCGTTATTATGGGCGCCAATATCGGCACTACCACCACTGCCTGGATCATTTCCCTCCTGGGATTCAAGGTCAGCATTGCGGCCTACTCCCTGCCCCTGATCGCCATTAGCTTTCCCTTGCTGATGATGTCGCGCGAACGCCTGAACTCCCTGGGTGAAACCCTCCTTGGCTTTGCGCTGCTGTTTATGGGCCTTGAGTTTCTCAAATCCTCGGTACCCGATCTGAACAACAATCCGGAAATCTTTGAAGCCCTGGGCCGCCTCACCGACTATGGCTTTTATACAACTCTTATTTTTCTTGGTATTGGTACCCTGCTAACCATCGTCCTTCAGTCCTCCAGCGCCACCATGGCCCTGACCCTGGTGATGTGCAACAACGGCTGGATAGGCTTTGAACACGGGGCTGCCCTCGTCCTGGGCGAAAACATTGGCACCACAATCACCGCCAACCTCGCTGCCCTGATGGGGAACAGCCAGGCCAAACGCGCTGCCCTTGCACATACCTTCTTCAATTTGATTGGGGTGATCTGGATGCTGATCATCTTCAAATCCTTTATTGGGCAGATCGACCATTTCATGGTGAAATTTGGCCTGGGATCGCCTTTCGCCATCTCAACGATGGTGCCTATCGGGCTCTCCATTTTCCATACCGCCTTTAACATTATCAATACCTTCCTGCTCATAGGGCTGCTCAAGTATTTCGTAACCGTAGTAGAGTATTTACTGCCTTCGAGGGGCAAAAAATTCGAACGACCTCAGCTGGAGTTCTTCAGCAGTGGGTTCCTGCAGGCGGCCGAACTCTCCGTCTTCCAGGCAAAAAAGGAAACCATCCGCTTTGCCGAACTGTCCCACCGGATGTTCAACTTCATCCCTGCCATGATCATCGAAACCGATAAAAAAGAATTTGAGGACCTGAGGGAAAGGGTTAGCAAGTACGAGGAAATCACAGACAGGGTGGAGGTGGAGATCACAACCTTCCTTGTCAAGATCTCGAAAAAACAATTGAGCGGCCACGCTGCCGAGGAATTGCGCAGGATGCGTTTGGTTTGTGCTGAGGTAGAAAAGATCGGCGACGTGTGCTTTAAGATGTCGACCCTACTGGCCAAGAAAAAGGAAGAGAAGGTATATTTTACCCCGGCCCAGCGCAGTGAGCTGTTCGAAATGTTTAAGCTCACCAACGATGCCTTCGAGCAAATGCTTGAAAATGCGGAGAAGGGTGAGAGCTTTGCCCGTCAGAACCTCTCGCGCTCCATCCAACTCGAGGCTCGCATCAATGCCTTCCGCGATGCCGTTGGCGAGGAAGTTATTGAGGACATTGAAAAGGGCGTGGCCCACGTTAAGAGTGCCTTCTACTTCAACAAACTGGTCTCCTCATGTGAAAAGATCGGCGATACCCTGCTGAACATTTCCGAAGCTGTGGCTGGTGTAAATATCGAATAAGCAGGTTGATCATTGTTTCAGACTTGCCTTCGGGCAAAACCCCTTTTTGAGATCAGGAGCTCATTGGCTCCCAGTGGGTTGCAATTCCTGTTCATCCATTTATCCTTTCACGATTATCAGCTCTGACCTTTATCCCTGCCCGTTTTGGTGCTCACCCGGCAGTTGTTAAACCTTTTCTTTCCTCCCCATTCAATCTGAAATGCAGGACAGAGTCCTTTCCTGAAGCAAGGAATGCCCCCCCCCTCGGGGAGGGTATAGTCATTATTCATGCCCTGGCTTAAGACGGGATTTCTTCGTGGTTTAGACGTCTTAAACCGGCTAAACCACGAGGATGGTACCTGTATGGTATGGGCATGGTCAGCAGGTGTAAACCAGGTTAAGCTGGAATTCCTTAGTGAATTACCGTTCACAAAAAAAGCCACCCCTGGCCGAGGAGCGGCTTTTCCGTTAAGGAGCAGGGCAGGATCAGAGTGCGCTGAGCCACTGGGGTAATACCCTGGCTTTCCATTCATCCTTATCCCGGCGCATCTTTTCGGGGTCGAGTCCGATGAAGCGCTGGGCATTTTCCTTTGTTGAAATATCGGGCAGTTGAATGGGGTATTCGTGGCCATACTTAATGAAAATGGTAGCCAGGATAATCCGTGCTTCATTCACTTTCTGGATGGAAGTACCCAGTACCCTGAGGGCTTCGGCCGGCGAATGGATGCCCTTACCATTGGCGGCGGCCACCCAGTCCCAGCGCCATTGTGCGTGGCGGATAAGTTGCAGCACCTCTTTCATATCGGTTTCCGTAGCGCCAGCATCCCAGGCAAATTTGGCTTCGATGTGGACGGTAGCGAGGTTTTTCTCGGCAATACGCCTCAACTCGGAGATGCGGTCCTGATGATCGTAAACGTTCTTGAGCAGCTCATCTTCGTTTTCGCGGTGACAAACCACACAGGAGCCAGAGATGTTGTTCAGGGGGCTCTGGATGTGGTGGTCTGTAAATTTGATTCCTCCTTCGCGTTTATAGGGCATATGGCAGTCGGCGCAGGCCACGCCGCGCTGTGCGTGGATGCCTGTCATATAGAGCTCATAGTCGGGGTGCTGGGCTTTCAGCATGGGGGTTTTGCTCAGGGCATGGGTAAAGTCTACGTGGCCAATGTTGTCGAGGTAAGTTTCCATGTCTTCAGCGGCAAAGCCTTCATCCCAGGGGAATGTGAGGTAATTTCCTTCCTTCCCGAAATAATATTCTACGTGGCACTGAGCGCAAACCAGAGAGCGCATTTCCTGGCGGGTGGCTTTGCTGATGTCGATGCCCTGGCGTTCGAAGGCTTCAATGAGGGCAGGCCTGGAGATGCGCAGGTTCATGGTGGCAGGGTCGTGGCAGTCGAGGCAACCGATATGGTTCTGGATATTGGGCCCCATTTCTTCCCAGGTTTGGGCGTAAAACCCGGCCACGCCAAGCTCGTTCATCATCCGGGGCACATCGGGGCTCTTGCAGGTCCAGCACGTGGCGGGCTGTGGAATTCCTGTTCGCAGGATGTTCTGCACGTCGGTAACGGCGTGGTAGTGGCCGCGGCCTTGGTTGTATTCTCTGGAGAAGGCATAACCAGCCCACATCACCACCAGCTCGGGATAGTTCTCCAGGTAATCGATCTTGGCCGATCCCCCATTCTTGCTCGAAAACGTGGTGTCGGCCGTTTTGACGTAGCTCTGGAACTGCCGCGGGAAGTTATCGCCCCAGGCAGCGTTGTTGGTTTCCCATTCATCGATCGGGTTGATCATCTGGAAATAAAGTTGTGCTTCGCTGCGCCTTTCAAGGATGCTTGCGGCAAACAAACCGATGATAAACACGATGACTACTGTGGCAAGAAACAGAACCCAGTTCAGCCAGGGTTTCTTTTTTGATTGCTCTCTGATGCTCATGGTATTTTTAGTTTTGGTTAGTGCTTGGTTTTATTCAGAGGGTATGTGTTGGGTTATTCTTGTTTGGAGACTTCAAGGTCCAGGACTTTAGATGAACGGTTCCCGCTTCCCAGCAGCCATTCAAGCCAGGAGGGCACCACGGTGGGCAGGCGTTCAACCATTGCATGAGGGGCAGCCGAAAGGCTTTTCACTGTTCCGTGGGGTACTTCGCGGTGGCAGTCCCAGCACAGTTTGCCGTTGCCTTCTTTGGCTGCTTTGCTTGTAACTTCTACGAGCTGGGTCATCTCGATCATATCCTGGTGGCAACGGATACAGTTTTCCTGGACCACCCCAACCCCTGCATGTTTGATCTGGATGACCTGGGGTTCCCAGCGAAAGGTGAACCAGGTGCTGTGGCGCATGCCATCGCTGCCCTTGAAATAATACTTCCTGACGAAATTGTCCTGGGGCACGTGGCAATCCACACAAAGGGCAGCCTGGGCATGGCTGCTTTTTGACCAGGAGGCATACTGGGGGTACATTACGTGGCAATTGATGCACGTCTCAGGCTCGTCCGACAAATAGGAGGTAGCCTTCGAAATGTGCACCACCAGCAGCAATATCCCCGTGAAAATCCCTCCCAGGATCAAAACGGTCATTCGCCATTTCTCCGGAGGCATCAGGTATTGAAGCAATTTTCTCATAAAATCATCGTTTTGGATTATAGCCCGTTTTAAGAAAAATTGTACCTAAATGTACATATTAATAGAAATCATTCTTAATTGAAATGATTCGTTTATGTAATTTTTGTTTGGATTAAATTAAAATAGTGAAATATTGAATTGATAATCAGTTTTATGGATGAGTTTTGGCTTGGAGGGTAAGAAGGAGAATTTTTTGCATATTCTGGTAGTTTTTTTAGAAATAAGCTATTGATGGGTAGAAACTCTGGTTTTTATCTTTTAAATCTTTATTTTTGTTGAAAGGAAAATTTTTGAATTCTTCCAATAATAAATCAGTAAGATGAGGGTGTTGCGTTTCATTGTCTTGTTAATATTACTACCGTTGGGGGGGGTGATGGGCATTGACAAGCCTTCAACGCTGGCCAGTGGTAAGCTGGACAGCCTGAGGACTGTTGCGAACAATGAAAATGCAGGAGCTGATGCCCGCATCAATGCGCTTTTGGTGCTTTCGTGGGAGTTAAAATCGATTGAACCCATGCGGGCGCTTGATTATGCCAAGCAGGCCCTTGAAATGTCCGAGGGGCGGGGCAAGCAGGTGCAGGTTGCCGAGGCCTTGAGACACATCGGGGTGGTGTACAGGCAACTGGGAAGTTTCAATATGGCTATGGATTTTCTTTATGAATCGAATATTATCTTCCAGCGTGAGGGTGACCTCATCGGCATTGCCCGCACCTATTCAAATATAGGGCTTGTATTCTGGGAGCAGGGCCACCTTGAGAATGCACTGGAGAACTTTTTCCAGGCCCTGAGGATCCTTGAGGATTTAGGCGACCGGACGGTGCTGGCCCCTGTACTGAATAATATCGGACTTGTTTACCAGAGCCAGAAAGACTATGATCTGGCTGAGGACTTTCATTTGAGGTCGCTGCAAATAAAAAGAGACCTTGCTGACGAAAAAGGGATAGCTTATTCATTGAATAACCTTGGGATTGTGAAGCAGGAAACCGGCGATTATGATGGGGCCCTGAATTATTTCACCGAGGCCCTTGTTATCAGGGAGCGGCTGATGGACAAGCGAGAAATTGCCAATACAATCAACAATATTGGTTACCTGTATTTTCTGATGGGCAACCTTGATTTTGCGCTTGCCAACTTGAGTCGTGCCGAGGGTCTGTTTTCGGCTGTTGATGACCGGAGTGGGCTGGCGCAAAACTATCATTACCTGGGCCTGGTTTATCAAAAGCGGGGTCAGCCGGCCATGGCTGTTTCTTACCTTGAGCTGAGCCTTGATATCGCCGAGATGATAGGCCACTCCCGAATCAAGTCGGATAATTATCGCATCCTTTCTGACCTGATGGCCCGCAGGGGTGATTTCAAGAAAGCCTATCAGTTCCAGGAAAAGTATATGAGTCTGCACGACAGCCTGTTTACACATGAAAGCCAGAAACGAATGGTGGAGATGCAGATGCTGTATGACCGAGAACGAAAGGAAAGTGAGATAGAACTGCTCAGGAAAACAAACCAGATCAACACCCTGAATTTGGAGAAGCAAAGGATACTGAGGAACTTCCTGCTTGCAGGCGTGGTGCTGATCCTGATTTTGCTTTTCCTGCTCTACAACAGGTACCTTTATACAAACAGGGCAAACCGCCTGCTCGAGAAACAAAAGGAGGAGATCAGCCTGAACAACGAGAAGCTGGTGGTGCTTAACAAAAATCTTGTGGAGCAAAAGCAAAAGGTGGATGAACTGAACCAGAGACTTAACCAGACCAATCAGCGGCTGGTTGAATCGGAGAAGCATCTGATTGAAACCAATGCTACCAAGGACAAGTTTTTTTCAATAATCTCACACGACCTTAGGAACCCCTTTGCCAGCATTGTCAGTTTCTCACGCATCCTGAAAAGGGATATTCAGAACCTGGGTCAGGACGAGTTGCAGGACCTGGCCAGGGAATTGGATAAATCGGTGCTGAAGATCAACAACCTTCTGGAGAACCTGCTCCAATGGTCGCGCACCCAGACAGGGAAGATGAAATTCTTCCCTGAATACATTGCCGTAAACGACCTGATCAGGGACAACCTGAATCTGTTTTCGGGCAATGCCCGCGAGAAGGGAATCACGCTGGTAGATTCAGTGGACCCGGATCTTGTGGTTTTTGCCGACCAGAACATGACCAACACCGTGGTGCGCAACCTCTTGTCGAATGCTTTGAAGTATTCGGATTCGGGAAGCAAAATTGAAATCACAGGGGAGGTAAAGGACAAAAAGGCCTATCTTACGATTCATGATGAGGGTGTTGGGATGACGCCTGAGCAATTAGGGCAGCTATGGAGCGTCAACACCATTCACACCACTTACGGCACCCGTGATGAGAAGGGGAGTGGCCTGGGGCTGCTGCTTTGTAAGGAGTTTATCGAAAAGCAGGGTGGAACCATCAGCGTGGACAGTGAAAAAGACAAAGGCACACGTTTTACCTTCTCCCTGCCGCTTGAGCCTCCCGCACAGCCTAAGACCTGATGTTAGGTTTTTCTGACAAGGTGTTCCTCTTTCAGGTTATCCATCTCATCGAACAGCATTTTTCTGCTCAGCAGAATTGTAAGCACCACCGTCATCATAGTAGCTATAAAAATGCCTAGCATAAGCAGGATCTGGTAACGTATGGCCTGGTTGGGGCTGCTGCCGCCCAGGATCTGCCCGGTCATTGTTCCCGGCAGGGCGATGAGCCCAATGACTGCCATATTGGCGATCAGGGGGTTGAAGGCACTTTTCAGGGCATTTCGGATAAAAGGCAGGAGGGCTTCGTGGCGGCTTGCCCCGTTGGCAATGAAGTAACGGTAGGTTGACAGCTCCCTGTATATCTGTCCGCGGAAACTGTTGAGGGCTATGATGTTGCGTTCCATGCAATTGCCGATGATCATCCCCGTGATGGGGATAAAGTAGCGTGCCTCGAAGAAATTCTCGGGTCGTATCACCAAGCCCAAAAAGAAGGCATCGATGAGGATCATGCTGAACAGGATGGCCAGGGTTACGGGCAGGAAAAACAGGCGTGGTTTTAGCTCGCTGCGGCGGGTGGTGGCAGCGCTGGCCACCAGAATCATGATCAGCACCCAGGCAATGTTAATCCAGGGCTTGTTGAGCCTGAAAAGCACCTCCAGGTAAACCCCTACCAGGAACAGCTGAATGGTCATTCTGATGACGGCTATCAGGGTCTCCTTCACCAGGCCTGTTCTGAACAGGTAGAGGAGGGCAAAGGGAATAATCAGCAGGATATAGCCAAGCCCCAGGGCGGGCCAGCTGATTTCGTAGATGTTCATGATTGTTGCTGTTTTTCAAGGTCAATAATTTTTTCAGAGGCTTCAATCCAGTAGTCATCGTGAGAGGCTGCAACAACGGTGGTGTCGGGCCTGCCCAGGATCAGATCTGTGACTTTTTTTCGGGTATCCCTGTCGAGGGCCGAGGTAGGCTCATCAAGGATCAGTATGGGTTTTTTCTGCAGCAGGCCGCTGGCAAGGCTCAGGCGCTGCTTTTCTCCGCCGGAGATCTGCTTCAGGGGCTGATCGAGGAGGGCGGGGTTCAGGTTCAAGGCCGCCAGCAATTCTTCGATGTCCTCCTTAGAAGGGCGATTTTCCTTGTTGGCCTTGAAGCTGAAAGGGAACAGGACCATATCGCGAGCCAGGGGCAGGTCGAAGGCCAGTTCCTGTGGGACCCATGCCAGCTTGCGGCGAATGGCACGGATGTTCCGGCCGTCGAGGACCAGGCCATCGATTGTGATGCTGCCCCGGGTCAGGGGGGTGAATCCCATCAAGGCGCCCAGGATTGATGTTTTTCCTGAGCCTGAGGGCCCTTTGAAGGTGAGCTTTTCGCCCCGGGCAACCTCCAGGCTGAGGGCGCTCACCAACACCCTTTTGTCGAATGCCAGGGTCAGATCGCTGATTATAATCATTTTAGGGGATTTATGAAAGGCAAAGATATGGCATATTTTGGCCTGATCGTATGAAAAAAATGTCGTATATTTGCACTCCGTAAAAAACGGGCGGATGTGGCGTAATTGGTAGCCGCGCCAGACTTAGGATCTGGTGCCGAAAGGCGTGGGGGTTCGAGTCCCTTCATCCGCACAGAAGCCGGACTATTGAGCAGAACCTTGTTATTGGCGTATTTGCTGCTGTCTGAGGGGGTTCTGTTTTTTATCACGGGATTATTAACCTTTTTAAATGCCTCTTAATGAATATTGTTCAGGAGAACAAAGGACAGCTGGAAGCTGTGCTTAAGGTGGAACTCAAGGAAGAAGATTACCGCGAGAAAGTGGAAAAAGAGCTGAAGAACCTTCAGCGCAAGGCCCAGGTGCCCGGGTTTCGCCCAGGCAAGGTGCCTTTTGGTATGATCAGGAAGATGTATGGCAAAAGCGTCCTGGCTGATGAGGTGAACAAAATGCTTGTGGATGAGGTATACAAGTATATTCGGGAAAAGGAACTGAACGTTTTGGGAAATCCCCTGCCTAACAATCAGGCAGCAGAAAAGATAGACTGGGATACCCAGACCGAGTTTACCTTCGAATATGAAATTGGGCTTGCCCCAAAAGTTGAGCTGGATCTTACAGACAAGATTGAGGTAGATTACCACCGAATCAAGGTAGCCGATGCCACGGTTGATTCCTACGTTCAGGACATCCGCCGCCAGCATGGCAAGCATGTTAACCCTGAGGTGTCGGAAGCCGGTGATGTCCTTTTTGGTGAGTTTGCTGAACTGGAAGCAGCAGCTAAGCTGAAGGAAAACGGGCATTCGCACAGGGCCAACCTGATGATCGAATTTGTCAGGGATGAAGATATCAAGAAAGAACTGATCGGGATGAAGATCGGCGATACGGTAGAGCTTGACCTGGTGAAGGCGGTTGAAAACGAGACCGAAGCAGCAGGAATGATCGGGGTGAAGAAGGATGAACTTTCGAATTTTAACCCCATGTTTCGCTACACCGTTGAAAATATCTTCCGCATTGAGCCGGCCGAATTGAACGAGGAATTGTTCACCAAGGCCCTGCCGGGTGAAGAAATCACCACCGAGGAAGCCTTCCGTCAGCGGATTGCCGATCAACTCAGCGGGCAGTACCAGGTGGATTCAGATAAGCATTTCCGCAATGAAGTGATGAAGAAGCTTTTGGAGGAGACCAAACTGGAACTCCCCGAGGCTTTCCTGAAGAGATGGCTTACAGAGGCCAATAAGGACGAGTTTTCAAGCGAACAGGTCGATAGTGAATTCCCTATGTTGCTCGATACCTTCCGCTGGCAGCTTATTGAGAGCCACATAGCCTCTGAACACAAGCTTGAGGTAAGCAGGGAAGAAATCACAGCACACCTGGGTAGCTTTATGAGGGCGCAGCTGAGGCAGTATGGCCAGGAAAATGTCGAGCAAAGCATGATCGATGGTTTTGTAGACAGAATCATGGGCAACCAGGAAGAGATCAAGAAGGTGTATGATGAACTTTTTGACAACAAGTTGCTTGCCCTGTATAAGGAAAAACTGAGATTGAACGAAGTTGAGATCAGTTATGATGATTTTGTTAAATTAGTGACCGAGAAATACCAGGCTGAAAAAGCCGCGGTTTAATGATATTCCGAGAATTAAATACTATTTCGTATGAGCAAAAAGGATGAATTCTCCAGGTATGCCACTCGGCACCTGGGCATCAGCAGCCAGGCCCTGCACAACTTCACTTCAGTGTATGGCAATTACATCAGCCCTACCATTATAGAGGAGCGGCAATTGAATGTGGCCACCATGGACGTATTCAGCCGTCTGATGATGGACAGGATCATTTTCCTTGGCGTTCCCATAAACGATTATGTTGCCAATATTATCCAGGCACAATTGTTGTTTCTTGAATCGGTTGATCCCAAGAAAGATATTCAGATTTATCTCAACACCCCCGGCGGGTCGGTATATGCAGGATTAGGCATTTACGATACCATGCAATATATCGCTCCGGATGTGGCCACCATATGCACGGGTATTGCCGCTTCCATGGGTGCCGTTTTGCTGTGTGCCGGGACTCCCGGCAAGCGCACAGCGCTGAAGCACAGTCGCGTGCTGATTCATCAGCCTATGGGCGGCGCCGAAGGGCAGGCCTCCGACATTGAGATTACGGCAAGGGAAATTCTCAAGATGAAGAAGGAATTGTATGAAATCATTTCCCTGCACTCAAAGCAGGAATATGATAAAGTTTATGCGGATGCAGATCGTGATTACTGGCTGACAGCAGAAGAGGCCAAGGAATACGGGATGATTGACGAAGTGTTGATCAGCAATAAGAAATAAAGAATAGCGGCGGCAAGCCGCTCGTTTGAATTATGGCAAAGGAAACCAAAAAGTGTTCATTCTGCGGCAGAGATGCATCGCATGCCGAGGTGCTGATCTCTGGCATCGGAGCCCATATCTGTGAGCGCTGTGTGGAACAGGCAGGCCTGATCGTGGCAGAAGAGAAAAGCATGAAAGGCAAGACCAGTATCCCTTCTTTCAAGCTTTTGAAGCCTGCCGAGATCAAGAAGTCCCTTGACCAGTATGTGATCGGGCAGGATGATGCAAAGAAGGTGCTGTCGGTGGCCGTTTATAATCATTATAAGCGTATCAACCAGCCGGAGCAGAAGAAGGAAGAGGATGATGTGGAGATTGAGAAATCGAACATCATCCTGGTAGGAGAGACCGGCACCGGAAAGACCCTGCTGGCTCGAACCATTGCCCGGCTGCTGAAGGTTCCCTTTTGCATTGCCGATGCCACCGTGCTGACCGAAGCGGGATATGTGGGAGAAGATGTGGAAAGCATCCTTGCCCGTTTGCTTCAGGTGGCCGATTATGACGTGGCGGCAGCCGAAAGAGGCATTGTCTTCATTGACGAGGTCGATAAGATTGCCCGCAAGAGCGATAACCCCTCCATTACCCGCGATGTTTCGGGCGAAGGGGTGCAGCAGGCCTTGCTTAAAATACTGGAAGGCTCGGTGGTCAATGTTCCGCCCCAGGGAGGCCGTAAGCACCCCGAGCAAAAGATGATACAGGTTAACACCCAGAACATCCTGTTCGTTTGCGGCGGAGCCTTTGACGGGATCGAGAAGAAGATTGCTTCACGTATCCGGGCCAATGCAATCGGGTATGGGGTTAACAAGAGTGAGCTCATCGACAGGGAAAACTTACTGCAGTACATCGCCCCCCAGGACCTCAAGAGCTTTGGGCTGATCCCCGAACTGGTTGGCCGTCTTCCGGTGCTCACCTACCTCAATCCCCTGGACAGGGAGGTGCTCAGGGCCATTCTCACCGAGCCCAAAAACTCACTGATCAAGCAATACGTCAGGTTGTTCGAGATGGACAACATCACCCTCAAGGTGGACGATGAGGTGCTCGATTTCATCGTGGATAAGGCACTTGAATTTAAGCTGGGGGCAAGGGGCTTGCGCTCCATTTGCGAGGTGATCATGATGGAAGCCATGTTTGAAATCCCCTCACAACAAAAACCCATGAAAGAATTCAGGATTACGCTGGATTATGCGATGGCACGTCTGGAGAAAGCAAAGATGAACCGTCTTAAAGTAGCCTAGAAACCAGCACGTTAAGTTTTGTTTTTTATAAAATTTTACGTAACTTTTAGCGTTTGTTCAAAGGACAGGCGCTTTTTTTTTGGCACATTTATTGTCAGTATTATTCTGTACTATGAAACGTATTCTGACATACCTTATCGTGCAGTTTGTTCTGCTTAGTTTCCCAGGTCCTGCCAGCGGGCAGGATGTTCTAATGCGTGAAGGGATACGGGGTACTGTGGTGATGGCCCGCATTGTAGATGGTGATACGATACCTGTGATCGACCTGGCGCCGGTGGCTTTTTTTGCGCCGCGCATCTTCAAGAACCGCGCCGACGAGAACCGTTATCGCCGTTTGGTGCACAATGTGAGGCGGGTTTATCCTTATGCCAAACTGGCAGGCATCAAGTTTGAGGAATACAATGAGCTTTTGCTGGAACTCCCGACAGAAAACCAGCGAAAAAGGGCCATGAAGCAGGCTGAAATGGAGCTCAGGGCCCAGTTTGAGGATGAGCTGAAACGCCTGACTTTCAGCCAGGGTCTGATCCTTATTAAGCTTGTTGACCGTGAGACCAGCCACACCTCCTACGATGTGGTGAGGGAATTCAGGGGCATGGTGTCTGCGGTCTTCTGGCAGGGCCTTGGACGCTTGTTTGGCTTTAACCTGAGGACCGAATACGACCCTGAAGGGGAAGATAAGCTGATAGAAGAGATCGTCCAGATGATCGAAGCAGGAGTGCTTTGACAGGGCTTATTGCCCCCTTCCCTGCAGAATGATCAGCACCGTATATATCAGGATCTTAAAATCAACCGCGAGCGACATATTCTCGAGGTAAAGAAGGTCATAGCGAAGCCTTTCGATCATCTGCTCCACATTCTCAGCATATCCGTATTTCACCTGTCCCCAGCTAGTAATGCCCGGCTTCACCTTTTGCAGCAGGCGATAGTGGGGGGCTTTCTTTACGATCTGGTCAATATAGTACTGCCGCTCGGGGCGCGGGCCAACCAATGACATATTTCCCAACAGAACATTGTAGAATTGAGGGATTTCGTCGAGCCTGACCTTGCGCATGAATTTTCCGAAAGGGGTGATACGTGGGTCATCTTTACAGGAGAGTTGGGGGCCGTCCTTTTCAGCATCTACAAACATGGACCTGAATTTATGCATCATAAAGGGCTTGCCGTGAAGACCGATGCGCTCGTGGGCGTAAAATACGGGTCCGCGTGAGGTGAACTTGACAAGCAGAGAGGTGACAAGAAAAACGGGAGATAGCACCACCAGGCCGATCAGGGCCACAAGAATATCCATCAGGCGTTTAATGGATTGCTGCCAGGGGGGCATCAGGCCAGGCTGGATCTGGATCAACGGAGTCCCGAAGATTGAGGTCATCTTCACGGCTCCCAACAGGATGTCGTGTAGCTCAGGAATGACCTTTACCACAACGTCCGACTGGTAGAGCTCGGTAAGAATCTGGCTGATGTTTTTGTGTTCACGGGGCTCAACAGCAAGGATGGCCTCTTCAATCTGGTGTTGTTCAATCACCTCCCTGAGGTCCTTAAACCAACCCAGTCGTGGCAAATGATCCTCGATGAGGTAATTGTCGTAAACGTTGACGTTGACGTAACCAATAAATTTGTTGCCCGATGATTTTTTCTGTGATTCCAGTTCCTTGTATACCTCCAGGGCTTTTTTCTGGCTTCCGATGATGATTGTCTTAAAGCCCAGCACCCTGTTGTGGATCTTCTTGATCAGGATGGTGGTAAGGACCAGCCTGAAGCTGGCGGTAAAGAAAAAATGAAATAGCAGGAGGAACAGAAATGACTTGTAGTATTCGCTACTGGTACTTACTTCCTGGTCGAGGAGTACGACGAAGAAGATAACCAGCACCCCAATAATGGAAGTGAAAAGTGTTTGCCCGAATTGCCCCAGGCGTGAAGTACGGAAGATGGATTTGTATGCCCCGCTGACGTAATAGAATAATATCCAGAACAGGGGAATGGCAAGCAATCCAAAGATCAGGTTCTCATCAATAAACAGTTGCTCCTTTAAGCTGTCCAAACCAATGGTGGAATTGGCTTTCCTGAGACTGATGAAAAAAAACCAGGCCAGAGAAGCAGCAAGAAAGTCAAAAATGAGATACCGTAAAAGATAGTGTTTTTGTAGTCTTTTATCCATGCTGTTGTTTTGGTGTAGCAAGAAGAATCCTATTTCATCAGCTCATTATGATTGGTTTAAAAAAAGAAAAAAAAGGAGCGGGGAGGCAACAATAAAATGATAACGTTTCCGCTCATTACATATTGTTTATACAGAAATTAAGAAAATATAAAATTCTGTAATTTCTTAAAGAGGGAAGGTAGTGGTCAGAAAAGCCCATTATTACCCCAGTACCTGGGTGTTGATCTCTATTTTCTCCATGATCCTGTAGGCCAGTTCCAGTGAGCGGTAACCGTCTTCAATGGTCACAACGGGAATTGTGTTTTCGACAATGGAAGCGTGGAAGGTCTCCAGCTCGGTTTTTATTGCGTTGATGGGCAGGATCTCGGGTTTTTCGACAAAGATCTGCCGCTTTCCACGTCCTGCACCGAGGTCAATCACCATGGCAAAGGGATCGTCGTGCTTCACGTAATCTTTCATCCGAATAATCTCGGTTTCCTTCGTCAGAAAGTCAACGGAGAAATATCCATCCTTCTGAAAAAACCTTGATTTGCGCATACTCTTCATGGAGATGCGGCTGGCTGTAAGGTTGGCTACGCAGCCATTGTTGAATTCTACCCTGGCATTGGCGATGTCGGGGGTCTCGGAAACCACGGCGACTCCGCTGGCAGAGACCTTCTTGATGGGCGACTTAATTACGTGCAACACGATATCAATATCGTGAATCATCAGGTCCAGAATTACAGGGACGTCAGTGCCCCGTGGGTTAAAGGGGGCAAGGCGGTGGGTTTCGATGAACATGGTGTTTTCAAGGAATGGATTGGCAGCAATGAATGCTGGATTGAAACGCTCCACATGGCCTACCTGCACCTTTACATTGGCCTCCCTGGCAAGTTCGATCAGCTCGCGTGCTTCCCTGAGGGTGGTGGTCAGGGGCTTTTCAATAAAAACATGCCTTGAGCGGCGAAGCGCCCGCGAAGCACTCTCAAAATGGTCAATGGTTGGGGTTACGATATCTACCATCTGGCAGGCATCGATCAGGGCATCGGGCGAGGAAAAGCGGCGGATCCCGAATTTCTCCTCCACCTCGGCTGAGATCTCAGGATTGGTATCATAAAAGCCCAGCAGGTCAAAACGCTCCGACTCCTGGATGCATTTAATGTGGATTTTACCAAGATGGCCTGCTCCCAATACCCCTATTTTGTTCACACTTGTCATTATAAATAAATTGTAATGTTCTTGTAATGCAAAAATAGGATATTAAAGGATTGGTCAAAGGGGTTTTTTTAACAGGATAGTGTCGTTCCCCGAACGAGCGGCTGCCTTCAAGCGGCATATTGGTCTTTTCCCTGATGAAGTGCATGGCACTTTGGCTAAAATTACCCGGGAATTGATTATTTTAGCAAGTTATTGCAGGGGTAATCCCTGATCGGGGCAAATTATGATAGACACGTATCGCCATAAGGGTTTGCGAAGAAAGCTTGCAGAAGAAGTGAAGGGCAAGGGCATCAGTGATGAACGCATCATCCAGGCCATAGAGAAGATTCCCAGGCACTTTTTTCTCGATTCTTCTTTTGTGGAATTTGCCTACCAGGATAAGCCATTTCCCATTGGGGCAGGACAAACCATCAGCCAGCCCTATACCGTGGCCTTTCAGAC
>JAAYLH010000027.1 GCA_012521995.1 Bacteroidales bacterium
GCATTCAACTGGTCGTTGAGGATCTTCTCGTAGTCAAAGTCAAATTTGGGCATCAGGACATCGGTTTTGATCCAGTCGGTCTGGTCATCGAGGGCGGAAGTCACTTCAGCCCAAACTGCAGGGGTAAACCCGGGATAAAAACCGGAAAGGGTTCCGTTCGGAACAAGCACCACCATCGAAAAGTTGGTTTGTCCGTAAGGCAGTTCGATGGCACTGAAATTATTGCCGGAATAGCGCATGGCACCCACGTTTCCTGCCATTGTAGGGACATTGATATCGGTTCCGTCGTCGAGGTGGAAGGGTTGACTGGTCGTTTCGTCCTCGGCAAACTGGTAGGTCCAGTCGCCTTTAAAATAGAGGGCATTCATCAGGAACATCACGGCATCGGGGCTGATTTCCTGCAGCACTTCAGGGATCTTGCCGAAGGTGTTGTCGCTGGCCCAGCCGTTGATGGATGCCAGGGCAGCAGGGAGGCTGAAGTTAAGGCCTTCCACGTGGGCATCGAAATCGTCTTCCATGGTTTCCAGGTAGGTCGGTTTGACCAAAAAGCCAAGCCTGTAAAAGAGGGCGTTGGCCAGGGCGATCTTCACCTTGGGGTCAACGCTCAGCAGCTGGCTGACCAGGCTTTGATAGGTTTGGTTGACTTGCTGGATGGTCATATCTTCGGGATAGCCGAGCATCTGGTGCATCTGGGTGAAGGTTTGGCTGGCGCTGCCGTTCAGGGCCATCGTCAGGGCGATGGAAGCGCTCAGGGGCGACAGCATCATATTAGCGGGCTCTTCCGTGACGGTCCGCGTGAACAGCTCAATGCCAAACTGGTTGCTGCTGCCGATCACTTCCCCGGCGCGTTCGGAAAGCTCAATGATGACGGGTTCGGGTTCAGGGCCTGCCTGATTGTTATCCTTGCAGGCAGGTATTAAGGCCAGGCTCAGCAAGGCAGGAATAAAAAAAAGGATCTTTTTCATGGTAAAGCCAGTTTCGGATGGTTTCTATACAGGTACCTACGAAAGAAAACCCTCAAGTGCTGCAAGAAAGTCTTTTTTATATTTCCCAAAAGGGAGATATTCTTTTGGGAATCCCCGTGATAAAGGAAAGAGGAAGGGAAAAGCCATTTCAATTCGCCGACCAACGGGCATCAGGATAAAGGATGAATTCAGAAATTTAGTGCAGGGTGCTTCCAATAAGGTGAATAAACTCGGCACGAGTTTTATCCGTACGGAAGGCTCCTGTAAAGTCGCTGGTGGTGGTTACTGAGTTTTGTTTCTGGATTCCACGCATCATCATGCAGAGGTGATGGGCTTCAATGACCACGGCCACTCCAAGGGGCTGGAGGGTTTCCTGAATACATTCCTTGATCTGGGTGGTGAGGCGTTCCTGGACCTGGAGGCGGCGGGCAAAGGCATCGACCACCCGGGGGATCTTACTCAGGCCCACGATATAGCCGTTGGGGATATAGGCCACGTGGGCTTTCCCGATAAAGGGGAGCATATGGTGCTCACACATTGAATAGATCTCAATGTCCTTAACGATCACCATTTCACGGTAGTCTTCCTTGAACATGGCTGAGCGCAGGATCTCGTGCGGGTCGAGGTCATAGCCATGGGTAAGGTATTGCATGGCCTTGGCCACGCGTTCAGGGGTCTTGAGCAGACCTTCGCGGGAGGGGTCCTCGCCCAGGAGCTCGAGGATCTTTAAATAATGCTTCCCCAGCGCATCAATTTTCTTCATATTGTAAAGGTCGATTTTTTCGTAATCGTCCATTTTGTTTTCTATGGCCATACCCCTGTTTAGTTGTGATGCCATGGCAAATATCTTTTAGTTATTCTTTCCGTAATATTCTACCGAATTTTTTTCGGTTTCAAGCAATTTAACGCAATGAAGGGCGGCGCCGATCTGCCTTACAGGCTCTTCCAGTTGTTCCCAAATGGCAATGGCAAGGTTTTCAGAGGAAGCATATTTGCCAGCCATGAAATCGACCTCTATATTGATGTTTTTGTGGTCGACCTTTTCAAGGATGTATTTTTGGATTACCAGGCTCAGGTCCTTAAGGTTGACCAGAAAACCCGTATCAGGGTTCACTTCACCTTTCACGGTGACATACAAGACGTAATTGTGTCCATGCCATTGAGGGTTTGAGCATTTCCCAAACACCTCGAGGTTTCTGTCATCGTCCCATTCGGGTTTGAACAGCCTGTGGGCGGCATTGAACGTTTCGCGGCGGGTAATATAGATCATGGTATTGTAAGGCCCTTTGGTTGGAAGCAAAGGTAAGTGAAAAAACCTTGAATGTATCAGCACTGGCCTGATAAAACGTAGGGGCAAAAAAAAACAGGCCGGAAAATTTCTTTTCCGGCCCTGCTGAAAAGGCAATTGGGAGGAATTACCCCACAGCAACGATCTTAAGGTTACAACACGGGAAAAAGGGTATCGATCCAGCGGTCTTCTGTAATGAAGAACTTTCCCCAGGCTTCCCATTCACGGAGGATGCGCGCAGCCTTCATTTGTTCGGCGGTCATGCCCTGTTGTTTGGCTATGCGGACAGTTTCAACGGTTTTTTGCAGTTCCAGGTTGTATTCGCGCAGGCGTTCCATGGTGTAGATGGGTCCGTGCCCTCCAATAACGGTCAGGTCGCGGGGAAAATTGTCCAGAATGTATTGTTGGTTAAGGATATAGCCCATGGGATCGCCGCCACTGCCGACATCCACATAAGGAAAGTTATCGGCAAAAAGCAGGTCGCCCACCACGATCACCTTGCTTTCGGGGAAATAAATAATAACGTCGCCATTGGTATGTCCTTTGGGCAGGTGGAGCATTTGGAGGGTCTGCCCGTTGAAGTCCAGTTTCAGTTCATTTAGAAAGCTGATGTCGGGCCTGCCTTCCTCGGCCATGGCAGGGATCACCCGTTCACCGGCCCGATGCTCGGAGCTGACATAATCGCGGACATACTGATGGGAAATAATTATAGCATTGCTGCCCAGAGCCACGTTGCCGCCCACGTGGTCGCCGTGGTGGTGGGTATTGACAAGGTAAGAAATGGGGGTTTGGGTAATGGCTTCAATGGCTGCTTTAAGCTGGGTTGCGGTTTGCTCGTATGCGGCATCAATAAGGATAACGCCATCAGGGCCTGAAAAAAGCACAGTGGCAACCCGTTCGTTGACAAACAAACGATATACCCCCGGGGCAACCTCCGTTGAATGAACTGGCAAGGATTCACCACCTGACTGGGCGAAAGCCATGAGAGGAATAAACAAAAACAAAAAGATTATTTTCTTTTTCATATGCTTTGATTTTGGGATTCTTAATAACTAAACAATCAAAAAGCTATTTTGATTATTTAAAAAACAAAAAAACCAAAGCCATGTGTTTATTCATATTTGAGGGCATCTACCGGATTCTGGCTGATCTGCCTGATGGCAAGCAGGTTAATGGTTAGCAAAGCAAGGCCCCATCCAGCAAGGGCGGCAGCGACAAAATACCATTGGCTCAGGGGAATTCGATTTACAAAATTATCGAGCCAGCCTTCAAGGAAATACCAGCTCAGGGGCCAGGCCAGCAGAAACGCCATCAGGATAAGGAGAGAGAACTCAAGGGAGATCATCCGTATGATCCTTCCGGCAGAAGCTCCCAGGACTTTTCGAATGCCAAACTCTTTTTTCCTGGCTTCGATCACGTAGGCGGTAGTGCCAAGCAAGCCCAGGCAGGCAATAATAACAGCCATCAGAGTAAAGAGGCGAATCACCTTTTTCACATGTAATTCTTTCCGGTAAAGATTCTCATATTGTGTGTCCATGAAAAAGAAACTGGCAGGGTATCCAGGCACGTGCTTTTCCCAAACCTGGTTCAATAATGTTACGGCACTATTGAAGTTGCTGGTGTTGAAGCGAATAATCATTTTCATGGTAGCCGGGGCATACCCATGAAAAATGTAGGCCGGGAAAAAGGCTGTGGGCTGCACGGGCTTGTGCATGCTCTGAAAATGAACATCCTGAACCACACCGATCACTTTTTTGTTGATGGTATCCCAGAATCCGGTAAGGATTGTTCCCAGGGGGTTTTCCAATTCCAGCAGTCGAACTGCTGCTTCATTGAGGACAACAGCCTGGGTGCTGTCGGAAAATTCGTTCAGGGAAAAGGTTCTTCCTTTAACCATCTTAGTGCCGAGGGTTTCGAAATAACCGAAATCGACCGGGGCAAAAACGATGGGTTGTGAAAATTCTGCGGCAAGTCCCGCCTGACTTACTCTTCCCTGATTGCCGATGGACTCGGTTGGCACATGGGCTCCGGCGCTTACCTTAACCACTTCAGGGTATTGCTCCAGGGAATTCTTCACGGCATGGTAAGCGGTATTCATTGCCGGACCAGGCAGGTTGTTCATAACCACGAGGTAATCCCTGTCGAACCCTGCATGGCTTAGGGAGTAACTGGTTTGGCGCGAAAACACCAGGCTTGCTGACACAAGGCCTATGGATATGGCAAATTGCAAAACAATAAAAACCTGTCTCAAACGAAGGCTAACTCCCAGCCGTCCTTTTAATTGCTGGCTGATGAGGGCCGGAGAGCCTTTCAATACGTGAGCCGGATGAAAGCCTGCCATCACAAAGGCGGGATAGCTTCCGGCAAGAAAAGCAAGGAGGAAGTAAACCGCAAACAAACCCGGGAGAAGGATTCGGGGAGGGATACCGGAAAGGGCCAGGGCTTTACCCGAAAGGGTGGAAAAGAAAGGCAGGGTAATCTCGAGCATCCCGACGCCTATGATCAGGCCCAGGAAACAGACCAGGAATGATTCCCCCCAAAAAAAGCGGGCAAGCTGGTTACGATCGGCGCCGAGCACTTTGCGTATTCCCACTTCCCTGGCTCGCAAGGCAGACCGGGCAGTGGCAAGGTTAATGTAATTGAAACAAGCCAGCACCAGGATCAGCAGGGCGGAAAAGGAAAATATGCGAATGGCTTGTTTATTTCCCACAGGGGCATTGGTAAAGCTCTCCACCTGCGATGAATTGAGGTAAATATCTTTTAGATTGACCAACTGAAACCTTACCCCCCTTTCCTGGAAATCGACCCCAATGGCATTTCCGTAAGTTTCAAGTATTTTCTCCTGAACCTGAACAGGATCAGCACCTTCCCTGAGAAGGAAATAATAATCAGAGGAGAAGTTTCCCCAACTGGTCATTGCATGGGGATGAATAGTTTTCAGACTTCCATAATTGAACAAAAGAGAAAACTGAAGGTGAGAGTGCTGGGGGATTGGCCGAAGCACGCCAGCCACTTCAAACTCGATTTCTCCCTCAACCCGTATGGTTTTCCCGACGGGGCTTTCATCTCCAAAATATTTTGATGATAATTCATGTGAAATCAGCACCATATATTCATTTTGACGCCAGTTTTCCAGGTTGCCTTCGTTGAGTTCGAAGGAAAAAACATCAAAAAAGGCAGGGTCGGCAAAGAAGACCTGTCGTTCAAGGAAGGTTTGCTCACCGGCTTCCACCATGACATCCTGAAATCGGGGCATGATGCGAACCACAAACTCGACCTCAGGAATGCTTTCTATGATGGGATCATAAAGCTTGGCAGGGAGGTTGGTCATTACCCTTTCCAGGTTGAAGGAATTGCTTTGGGCCCGGAAGATCCGATCGCCATTGGCGTGAAACTTATCATACTGGTTTTCGTCGTACACATACAGGCCGATGGAGATCAAGGCGGCAAAACCCAGTGCAAGCCCAAAGATATTGATGAAGGTAGAAAATTTGTGTTTGAGTAAATTTCTCAGGCTCAGGGTAAGAAAATTCCGGATCATACCAAGAAAAAGATTGTTATCAGATAAGAATAACAATCCTTGTGCCCAATTTCACAATCTTTTATTTATCAGAAAGCTACAATAAGTCTTGTAAATACAAATTGTCCGTGTCCGAACAAAACAATGTTCGGACACGGACACCAATAATTGTTGAATTTCTATTCAGTTAGGGCTTTCAGCAGGGCCTCCTCTACCCCCGGGTCTGCAGGCTGAGGGGGGCGGTTATCGAAGATGTTCCCATCCTTGCCAATGATAAAGAAAGCAGGAATCCATTTGACCTGGAAAAGGGTGGGAACTCCCCTTTCACGTCCCGGGGTATTGAAGTGAACGCCCGTAATCTCATTCCTGGCGATGGTATTGCGCCAGGCAGCGGTATCTGTGTCGATGGAAACATAGATAAACACCAGATCTTCCTGACCGGAGAGGCGTTCTTTAAGTTCCTTGGCTGGAGGCACCTGGCGCATGCAGGGACCGCACCAACTGGCCCAAAACTTGAGGTAAACCACCTTACCTCTGAAATCACTCAGGGAAACTTCATTGCCATTGATATCCGTCATGGTGAAATCAGGAGCAGGATTTCCGGGCATCAGGGCCTGAATTCCTTCCCATGTAATGGTGACGCGCTGTTTCAGATCTTCAGAGGCAGCTGAAGCCATAAAATCATCGTACAAGGCCTTGGCCTTATCCAGGTCGCCATAGTTGAATTCACGGTTGATGCTGATTGCCTGGACATATTCGCCAGAGGTGCTCGGGATATGGTCGCGCGCCAGGAAATAAGTGATCTCGTGTTCAGAGGAATCTTCCATGAAGGAGAATGCTGGATCCTGAGCACAATGGCCCAGATAAGCCAACAGAAAGTTGACATAGGTTTCGCTGTTCAGGCGGCTGTCATCAAAGAGATTGTCCTGATGCAGGAAGTCATAGTAATTTTCCGGCATATCGGGGGCTTGCTCAAGTTGATTGCTGCGCTGGTACATAGCCGGATAGCTTATCAACCTTTGGTACTGATCATAACGAACCTCGGTTTCAAAAAATTTCCTGAATGCGGGGTCAAAGTTATCCCCCCCGGGGTAACCGGCCAAGAAAGCAGCCTTCACTCCTGCGATGCTGTCGAGGATTGCTTTGAAGGCATCAGGGCTCAGGCTTGCGGCAGCATTGCCAACAAAGGAGTTTCCAATGCCGGGAAGCAAATCGCGCTGGTAATTCACAATAAACTGGTTGACCTCCCCTGCGGTGCCCGTGCATCGAAGGCTTGCCATCCAATCATTGGCATCGGCGTTCAGTTCGAGCTGGTCACCCTGCTTCAGGAAAAGCTGAATAGACGACCTGCCGTTGCGCAGGGTACCGGCAGCGGGCCCAGGGAGCTCGAATTCTGCTGAGAATTGATTGTTCTCATTCAATTCGAGGGAAATGATTTCACGGTGGTTGTTGGTGAAGTCGCGATAGAAGACAAACTCAATGGGTTCGTTGCTGGGATTTTCTACCGTTCCATTGAGCCTTATTGTACTATCTACCCGGGGCTGGCTGCAGGCAGCCAAAAATGCCAGGAGCAGGATAAGCAAGAGGTTTCTCATGGCGATAGTGATTAAACGGTCTCCTGAGCAAGGGCAGCCTTGAGGACCTCGTCAATATTGGGGTTGCTTGGTCTGGGCGGACGGTTGTCAAAGATCTTGCCGTCGCGTCCGATCAGAAAAAAGGTCGGAACACCCTTGAGGTTATATGCCTCAGGAATTTCATGGCTGAACCCTGGTACATTGACATGCACGCCGCTGATCTCTTTTTCGTCCACGGTCTTCCTCCATGCTTGCTCATCGGTATCGACTGAAATGTAGAGGTACACAAGGTCGTCATAACCTTCCATCCTATCTTTCAGTTCCTTGGCAAAGGGAACCTCACGCATACAGGGGCCGCACCAACTGGCCCAGAAATCAAGATACACCACTTTGCCTGCGAAATCGCTAAGCGAAACGGGATTACCTGTAATATCGGTGAGGTTAAATGCAGGGGCTAAGTTGCCCGGGGAAAGGGCAAGGACTTTCTGGTATTCGGCGTCAACAATTTCCTTTACATCAGCTGATTGAACCAATCCGGAGAAATCGGCAAAGAGTTCCTGGGCACGATCGAAGTTCCCGAAGTTAAGCATGGAAATCAGGGATTGTGAGAGCAGAATTTCGCGGGTTTTACCGCTCAAGGCCTCACGGATGGCCAGGTATTGCCTTTCGTAATAGGGCACATCAGCTGAGGCTTCGGACTGTTCTTCAATTTTCCGGTTCACAAAACTATTTGCAAAATTGAGGTATGCAGGAGAGCCCAGGTAGTCGTCGTTGAGAAGATTTTCATCTTCAAGGAAAGCATAATAAGCTTCGGGCATAACAGGATCGCCTGAATCGGGGTTAAAGTATGCAAAGGCCATGGGATATTCGAGCAGCAGGCCATACTTCTCATACAGGAAGTTGGTTTTCATCAAGTCAACAAAACGCTTATCCAGCTTATTGTACCCTTCAAAGCCTTCTAGGAAGGTCAGCTTTTCCTTGTGCACCTCATCCATTTTTGTCTGGAATTCATCGGCAGGAGTGCTTCCCAACTGATTGAGGATGATTCCCCTGTTGAATTTGCTTTCCATCTCCTGATAATAATTCACGAGGAACCGGCTCTCAAGGGCTTTATTGCCTTCAATCACAGGGATCTGATCAGGGTCCTGGGCATCAAACAAGACATTCACCGAAGAACCAGGGGCCAGGTAAAGCCTGACGGTGCGCCGGGGTTCGCTGACAAAAACGAATTTCGCCTCATCGAGGGGCAGGGTAACACTGAAGCTGTTGTTTTCATCGAGGGTGGCCTCGACCTTTTCGGTTTTGTTGGCAATCATATCCTTATAATAAAACACCTCTACCATGGAATCAGAGGGGTTATTGATCGTACCTGTAATGGTCAATTCATTGACAGGAGTCTGGTTGCAGGCGGCCATTACGGCCAGGGCAAATAAAAAAAAGAATTTTTTCATGATTGAAAATTGGTTTGGGACTATTCAGGGGCAAAGAAACAGAATTTTCAGCAAAAAAAGAATTTAAATTGTGGTTGCCAAATGAATGCGTAATTTTGATGCATGTTTATCTTCCCTATGAAACCAGGAAAAAATCTTTACCTTGTAATGCTTGGAATTTTTGGAGTAATGATTCCTGCCCTTTCCGCCAGTAGTCAGATACCCTTCCAGGTAAGTTTTCACGGCTTTGTAAATTATGAGCTATTTTTCGACACCCGACAGACCGAGACGGGGCGTGAGGGGAATGTTTTGCTGTTCCCTTCGGCAGAAAACCCAGACCCCGAAGGTGTGGATCTAAATGCTCATCCTTCTTTCCAGATGTCGTTGCTGTCCTCGCGCCTGCAGGCGGCCATCAAGGGCCCCGAGGTTCTTGGGGCCGAGAGTTCAGCGCTCTTCGAAGTAGACTTTTTGGGAACAGGCCCCAGTATGTTTAATCACATTCGGATGCGGCACGCCAAGGTTCAGCTCGACTGGGAGCAGACCAGCTTAATTGCAGGGCAGTACTGGCATCCCTTATTTGTTACTTCGTGTTATCCCGGGGTGATTCATTTTGGAGGCGGGGTGCCCTACAATGTCCTTAACCGCTCGCCTCAACTGAGGCTGACCCATAAAAGCGGTGCTTGGTCAAGCATGATTGCCTTGCTGGGGCAAAGCGACTTCGCTTCCACAGGGCCACAGGGAAAAAGCAGCGTTTATTTGCGCAACAGCGGCATTCCCGAGACTTGGGGGCAGATCATTTTTGAGCATGAAAATTTTATGGCCGGGGCTTCTGCAGGGGTTTTGAGCCTACAACCCCAAACCCAGACCCCGAACGGATACAAAACCAGCGAAAGGATGACTTCGCTGGGAGGCAACCTTTTTTTTAAGTTGCATCTGGAAAGCTTTGATATCAAGGCCCAGGGTACTCTTGGGGAAAACATGAATCACCTGGTGATGCTTGGTGGCTATGGAGAGGCCGGACTCATTGATGCAGAAAAAAACACGTACAGCTATTCCGGCATACGCAGCCTGTCGAGCTGGATTGACCTTGGTGAAAGCACCGGGAAATGGCGGTCAGGGATATTCGGGGGGTTTTCGAAAAACCTGGGGTCGACCCGTGAAATCGAGGGGACAAGCTGGGTTCGGGGAGGGAACATCTCCTACATCTACCGCCTGGCTCCCAGATTGGGGTATTTTACTGGAAACACTTGTTTTCACATTGAACTCATTTATGATGTAGCCGCATACGGAACGCCCGACGGGCACTTCAACTTTGGGGAGACCACTCCTATTGCAAACCTGAGAACTCTGGGGACCATAAAATACAGTTTTTAATCATTGTAGAACAGTGTTTAATTACGATACCATGAAAAAACGGAATAAAGGCGGAGGGAGCCAAGGATTTTCTGCCAGGGTCAGGTTGCTCCTAACCTCACTTATGCTGGTGGTATTTGTTTTCTTCCCGAAACAATCGCATGGGCAGATTGACATTGAGCGGTATCTTGTCAGGGAAACAATTTCCTGTTCTGAGATTGCGATGAAGTCGACAGCGTTGATTCCTCTGCTTCATCAGGACAATCAGATCGACACCCTGTATGCCCTCCTGTATTACTGGGATGAGCAATGCGGGCTGGCAGAGCCTTTGCTGCGGTTTTATCTGCTGCACCAGATCGAGACCAACACCTTCTCTGACGACTTTTATCCCGACGAGATCCTGACTTATCTTAACCACTATCAAGAAACAACCACCTTTCAGGACCCCAACTATTACCTGGATTACTACACTTGGGAATACTATCCCCTGGATTCTACCTATTATGATTTCACCCGGAACCTTGCTCTTTTCCTTCAACGATACAAAGATCTGCAACCCATTGAGGCCTTTTTCCTTGATTTTTATTCCAATGATTTTAAGAAGGCCATGGATCGCCTGAAGAAGGGGGAACTGGAAGGGACGCGACTCGACTCGATTTACCAAACCCGGCAACTGGCCATCAAGCAGGCCAAGAGAAGTTTTGTGAACCTTTACGGGGGACTATGGAGTCCCAGGGGTAAACTGAAGCTGCTGGGTAACCATCCGCAAACTGGGTTTGGGGGAGGTTTCATTCAGAACAGGCTGCTGCTGGAGTTCATCATGAAAATTGGCTTTTTGCCCAGCCCCAATTATTACGAAGTGATGGTGGATGGGCAAGAACATCAAAGCAAGAATTTCATGAACCTTCATCTTTCGGGCCGTATCGGGCTTGCCCTGGTGGATTTTAAGCGCCACCAACTGATCCTGAGCGTAGGAATGGGTTATGAAGGAATCGAAGCATTTACCTCTGCTGAACAAGAAGATTATGGCTTGTCGCGGATGATTTCCAGTTTCAGCTTCAGTCCTGGCGCTGAATTTCGCATTCCTGCAGGTGAAAACACTTACCTGGGTCTTAATGTGAGGTATAACTTCCTCAACTTCAAAACCAGGAGAGATGAAACACAACTTCCGGGAGATGCCTTACTTATAGGTCTTTCTGTAGGATTTGGCCTGGACTGATAAGAACAATTTGACCGGGAAAGTGTTCATTGTGTTTGAGTATTCATAATACCTTCATTCATTAAGCCAAGGCAGGGCAGGAATCCATGATCTTTAAACGTTTCAAGGCCATTTCGCCTCCCGAAAGGAGCACGTTCAAGCTTCACTTGGCTTATTCCTTCATTGAGGGCATCCTGGCAGGGCTAATTGCCCTGAATGAGTTTGTCTTTGTGAAAAGCCTCCATGGCTCAGGTTACCAGCTGGGGTTTTTGTTTCAGTTTACAGTGGTAGTATTCCTGCTGCTGATCTTCTTCAATGAATTTCTTAAGCGGATTCGCAACAAGAAGGGTTTGCTGAGGCGAACCGCCATCATTACACGCCTGCCCCTGGCCCTACTATTCTTTTTCCCGCAAAATCCAGAGCAGCTCACGGGAGACTCCATTTACCATTACATTTTCCTGGGGATCTTCCTGATCTATTACCTGGCCAATCCCATCATTTTCCCCACCATCAACCTGTTTCTGAAAAATGCCTATCGGCATGAAAATTTCGGGCGATACTACTCCTACTCTACTACCGTAAACAAGATTGTCATGATGGTAACCACTTTTGTTTACGGCTGGGCACTCGACCTGAACCATTACGTCTTCGTGTATATCTTCCCCGTTGCCGCTTTATTGGGGATGCTATCGGTGTACCTGCTTTCTCGCATCCCCTATGAGAGCCCAGTCAAAGAAATTCCGCGTCAAAAGCTTTGGGAAGGCATCAAGATCTCGGTATTAGAAATGAAGGATATTCTTATCAGAAATATTCCCTTCAGGCATTTCCAGGTTGGTTTTATGTTTTACGGCTTCGGGTTCATGTCCTCCACGATGGTTATCGTGTTATTCCTGAGCGAGGGGCTGGGGCTAAACTATTCTAGCGTGGCTTTTTACAGAAATTCATACAACTTACTTGCCATCCTGATCCTTCCCTTCTTCGGGAGGGTGATCGGGCGCATTGACCCACGCCGTTTTGCCGCCATTTCCTTTTTGTCGATGTTCCTGTTCATCTTTGCCCTGGTGCTTACCGACCCGGTAGGCAGTAACCGAACGTTCTTCGGGATAACCCTTTACGACACCCTACTGCTTTATATCTTGTTTCACGGGGTTTTTGCAGCTTCCATGGGTTTAACCTGGAGTATAGGCTCGGCCTATTTTTGTGAGCCTTCAGAAGCGGGTACCTTCCAGGCAATACACCTAGGCCTTACAGCGGTTCGATCCCTGTTTGCCCCCTTGCTGGGCATCCTGTTTTATGAGACTTGGGGATTTAACACTACTTTCCTGATTGCCATGAGTTCGCTCATGACAGGGGTAATAATCATGTTGTGGTCAGAAAGGAAATTTGCACTAAACCGCTAATTGGCAGATATTCGGGGAAGGATTATTCTGTGGGCTTCCTGTCGCGCTCATACCACTTCAGAAACAGAGAATAGAAAATTATAAAAAGGGTAACAAAGACACTTACAATAGCAGAAGGTAAGGCAACAGCCGGCTCGTGACGAAAAAAAGTGAAGGCAGCCACGGCTGAAAAGGCACTGCTTTTGGTGACCATCATCAGGGTACTGCTGATCAGGAAAGGCCTCCTGAATTTCAGTTTATCCATCATCACATGGTAGCCAAATCCCATCACATACATCGTAAGAAAAAAAATTGCAGACATGATAAGGACAGGCACGGGTTGTGAAAAGAAAATGCTTGCGCTCATGCCCATGATCGGGACAATAACCAGAAAGAAACCCCATTTTATGATGGTATCTTTTGCGTAATTAACTTTGGGCAACACCCTGGGGTGGCGTAAAAAGCGACTGATAATCAATGGTATTACAATCAGCTGAACCATGATCTTAAGGATGGCGATGGGGTTGATCATGCTATCGCCCAGAAAGACCAACAGCATGACAGGGGTGAGCAGCATGGCAACCAGGTGAAGGCCAAAAACACCAGTCACCGAAAAATTGTCATCGCCCCTGAGCATGGTGGCGAACGGAATGACGGAAGGGCCAGGAGGTGCGGCTGCCAGCAGGATAATACCAAAGTAATAAGGGGTATTAGGTTCGTGGCGGAAGAAGACCCAGCCTAAGCCAATGATTGCCAAACCAAATACCACATAGTTAAGCAGGACAGACCATCCAATGGGCTGAAGTGCATTTTGGAGGGGCCACCAGTTCTTGAAAGAGAAGCCTGTAGTGGCAAAAACCATCACCAAGGCAAGAGTATAGACCGATATTTCAGCCAGGAATTGTACGCGCTCACCCATCACAAGCCCCACTATCAGGGCAAGGGTCAGGACAAAGTCACGGTGATTGAGTATTTTTATCCACTTGTTCATGAACCAAAATTAAACATAAGGCAAACAGGCTTTTTAGTAAATTTGTTTTTCGGCAAGGGAAAAAAATAAAAAGCATCTCTATGAATGTTTTCTTTTCAACAGATTTAGACGGGGATATGCTGTTGCTCAGCCCTGAGGAGTCGCATCATGCAGTGAGGGTATTGCGTTTGCGTGAGGGACAAAATGTAGTTGTGACCGATGGTAAAGGGAAATGGTGTAAAGGTTTGCTTGCTGAAGCCAATGCGAAGGCTTGCCTTGTTAACGTAAGCAATCGTGAGCAGCAAACTCCGCGCCCCTTTCATTTGCATATGGCCGTGGCCCCCACAAAGAATATCGACCGCTTTGAATGGTTCCTGGAGAAGGCAACGGAATGTGGCATCGATGAAATCACCCCAATATTTTCCGAGAACAGTGAACGGAATGTGATTAAGGCAGAGCGACTGGAGAAGCTTTTGGCATCAGCGATGAAGCAATCGATGAGGGCATGGCTGCCTGTCCTGAACCCTGCCATTCGTTTGAAAGACTTTCTGAATAAGCAAAAAGGGGGTATAAAAATGGTTGCTCATTGCGGGCCAGAGCCCAGAAACACGCTCAATGAAATATATATTGCAGGGAAAAAGGCTACGGTTCTGATAGGCCCTGAAGGTGATTTCTCGAAAACCGAGGTTGAGATTGCTTTTTCGGCAGGTTTTTTGCCCATAACCATTGGAGATTATCGCCTGCGAACGGAAACGGCTGCCCTGGCCCTTTGCATTGAACTGAATTTTTTAAATAACTTACTTTAAAATGGAAACAGCATGAGGAAATTCATTCTGATCCTTTTCGTCCTCTGGGCCAATCTTATACAGGCCCAGCATTTCCAGATCGCTAAACTGAAGTACCATGGCGGGGGTGACTGGTATGGCAATCCCACGGCCCTCCCTAACCTTGTGGCTTTTGCAAATCAAAATGCGGGTACTTCCATCAGCCCCCAAATAGCAACGGTTGAAGTGGGCAGCCAGCAAATCTTCAACTATCCCTATATTTACATGACTGGGCACGGTAACCTGGTATTTTCATCCCAGGAGGCTGAAAATTTAAGGCAGTACCTGATTGGGGGCGGTTTCCTGCACGTGGACGACAATTATGGCCTTGACCCTTTCTTCAGGCGTGAGATACGAAAGGTTTTCCCTGAGCTGGAGTTGATTGAACTGCCATTCACTCATCCCATTTATCACCAGAAGTACATGTTCCCGAATGGATTGCCCAAGATCCATGAGCACGATGGAAAGCCACCCCAGGGATTTGGATTGCTTTATGAGGGCAGGCTGGTATTGTTTTTCTCCTACGAGTCGGACCTCGGCAATGGCTGGGAAGATCAGGTCGTTTATGGCAATCCCGAGGAGGTAAGGCTAAAGGCCCTGCAAATGGGCGTGAACATCCTTCAGTATGTATTTTATCGACCAGAATAATAAAAACCAAAACCTATGAGAAAAGTCCTTCTTTTATTTTCCGTTTTGATAAGTGTTCAGCCCTTGTTTTCGCAGGATCGCATTACAGGGTTGAATTTTGCCACGCGTTCTGAGGTAATTGCCCAAAACGGGATGGCAGCCACCAGCCACCCCTTGGCCACCCAGGCAGCCCTTGACATCCTGAAGCAGGGTGGCAGTGCAGTGGATGCTGCAATAGCAGCCAATGCCATGTTGGGCCTGATGGAGCCCACAGGTTGCGGCATAGGGGGCGACCTCTTTGCCATCGTCTGGGATGCAAAAACCCAAAAACTCCACGGTCTGAATGCAAGCGGGCGCTCACCTAAAAGCCTCAGCAGAGAATATTTCATCGAAAACGGATATACCCGCATTCCCTCCTATGGAGCCTTGCCGGTAAGTGTACCCGGAGCTGTAGATGGATGGTTTGAGCTGCACGGAAAATTTGGGGAGATTAGCATGGAAGACATCCTGCAGCCTGCCATTGATTATGCCCGCAATGGATTTCCCGTAACCGACCTTATTGCTTATTACATGCAGCGCTCGGCGGCCAGGTTAGGGCAGTATCCTAATTTTAGGGAGACTTATATGTCTAATGGGCGCATGCCTAAGAAAGGCGAGATCTTCAGTAACCCTGACCTTGCACGCACCTATGAAACCCTTGCACGCCAGGGACGCGATGCTTTCTATAAAGGGGATATTGCAAGGACCATTGAGCAATACATCAGGGAAAACGGCGGGTTCCTAAGCTATGACGATTTGGCCAGCCACCAAAGCGAATGGGTTGACCCTGTTTCCACCAATTACAGGGGTTTTGATGTGTGGGAGCTGCCACCAAATGGCCAGGGCATTGCTGCACTTCAGATCCTGAACATCCTCGAGGGCTATGATGTTGCCGCTATGGGATTTGGAAGCCCTGAATACCTCCATACCTTTGTTGAAGCTAAAAAACTTGCTTTTGAAGACCGTGCGCATTACTATGCCGATCCTGCTTTCAACGTCCTTCCTGTGGAGAAGTTGATCTCCAAGGAATATGCTGCAGAAAGGCGGGCGCTCATTAATCCTGGCCAGGCAGCCAGGCGCTATGAGCCTGGCTTCAAGGATTCCCCGAACACCATTTATCTTACCGTTGCTGATAAGGATGGCAATATGGTCTCGCTTATCCAGAGCAATTATCGCGGCATGGGCAGCGGGATGACGCCAACAGGCTTGGGCTTTGTACTGCAGGACCGTGGTGAAAGCTTTACCCTTGAAACAGGGCATCTTAACACCTATGAGCCCGGGAAAAGGCCCTTTCACACCATTATTCCCGCCTTCATCACCAAAGATGGACAGCCTTATATCAGTTTCGGCGTAATGGGTGGTGCCATGCAGCCCCAGGGGCATGCGCAGGTAGTGGTCAACCTGATAGATTTTAAGATGAATTTACAGGAAGCTGGCGATGCGCCCAGGATACAACACATTGGATCTTCTGAACCCACGGGTGAAAGGATGAATGACGGCGGGGTGCTTTTAATTGAATCGGGAGTTCCCTATGAAACGATTCGTTCCTTGATGGAAAAAGGTCATAAGATACAGTGGGACCTTGGTGGGTATGGCGGTTACCAGGCTATTATGTGGGACCTGGTTAACAAGGTTTACTACGGTGCATCCGAATCTCGCAAGGATGGCCAGGCCGCAGGATATTAAACACCCTGATTGTCTTTCACCTCACAGAAGCCGAAGCCTAGGTTGCAGCTTTCCCCAAATCCCAGTGCATAGCCTGTTTTGATCAAGGGGGCGGGTGCTTTTAGAGAAAATAAAAAATGATGGCCCTTGATGGACAAGGGGGTAATGGTTTCTGTTCTTACCTTGATCACCCTCGATTTCACAGATCCGATTAAAGTGAACTTTAATTCGGAAAGGTCAGGAAAGGCCACATTGCCGTTTCCTGGAAAAAACTTCATCAACAGCGCATATTTGGCCATCAGGTTTTTGAAAAAAAGTTTCTCGTACCCTTTTTCTTCAGGTGAAATGAATTGATTCTTTTTGGGGTTGGAGTCGTCACTCATTACCAAAGGATTGGAACAACCAAGGGTGACGACATCTCCAAAAAAAGGTTCAGGCAATAGCTCAACCTCTTCCACTTTGAATTCAAGTTTGCTTTTCTTGTCTCCTACCCTGCCTTCAATACCAGTAAACAGTTCAGGAATCAATGTCTTGAGTTCAAGATCTGGAATTATTGAAAGTACCATGGAAATCCTGCTGTCTCCAATAAACATTCTGTCATCCTGAAATGAAAAATCCCTTACTGCCAATGGGGAAAAGGTAAAGTGATTAAACTGGTACTGCATGTCCAAATATCCCTTTTTCTTAAAGAAGTTGGTCATGGCCTGATTGCCAAAGTGCAGGGTTTTGTTAATCCAGGAAAAGAATTCGTATTGATGGTTGGAGGGTAAACTATGGAGGCCATCGCCCCTTAACTGCATACTGAACTTAAAACGCATGATCTTTGATATTACAACACGCCGATTTTTCAATACAAATATACAAACATAATGCCCAAAATTTCTACAAGAAACACGGAAGAAGAAAAAGAGCATTGAGCGATGAGTATTGAGAGAACCAGCAATTAAGGTTGGATAAGAATTGTATTGTCTACTGGTACTTTCCTGACTTGTCTTTTTTTGTTAAAGTGCCCTGGCACCATAGGGTTCTAAAGAAAAAAAGCGATATAAAAAAAGCCCCTCTCTTTCGAAAGGGGCTTTAAAAAGGGTGGCGACGACATACTCTCCCGGGTGTGAACCCAGTACCATCTGCGCTGGCAGGCTTAACGACTCTGTTCGGAATGGGAAGAGGTGGACC
>JAAYLH010000135.1 GCA_012521995.1 Bacteroidales bacterium
CTAAACCAACTGAGCTAACGCCCCAAAAATTAAAAAAAGAACCAATTGAAATAGTAGCCTCATTGCCTGTCATCCGCTGACTAGCGGACTAAACCAACTGAGCTAACGCCCCAATTTTGTGCAAAAGGGACTGCAAAAATAACAAAAAAACCTAATCAGGGAAAAAATTTGCTTGCTGCAGCTAATATTTCCCGGGCTTAAAGTGGGATGTTGCCATGTTTCTTTGCTGGTGCGGTCTCCCTTTTGTTTTCGCACATCTCCAGGGCCTGGATGAGCTTAAGTCGCGTGTGGCAGGGATAGATAATCTCGTCGATATAGCCCAGTCCTGCAGCCCTGAATGGAGTGCAGAAGGCTGATTTATAATCGGCCACCGCCTGAACCTTCTGCGCCTCGTCCAGTTTGTCCTTGTAAAGAATGCTGGCTGCTCCTTCAGGTCCCATTACCGCTATTTCTCCTGTAGGGTAACTGTAATTCACATCTCCTCCCAGATGCTTGCTCGACATCACTATGTATGCCCCTCCATAAGCTTTCCTGGTGATGACCGTTATTTTGGGGACAGTGGCTTCGGCATAGGCATAAAGCATTTTCGCACCGTGCTTGATAATTCCTCCAAATTCCTGGTCCGTGCCGGGCAAAAATCCCGGGACATCTTCAAAGGTAATAATGGGGATATTGAATGAATCGCAAAACCTGACAAAGCGCGCTGCCTTCAGCGAAGCGTTGATGTCAATCACTCCGGCAAGCATGGCAGGCTGGTTTGCCACTATCCCTACGGGCTTGCCATTGAGGCGCGCAAACCCAATGATGATGTTTTGGGCATAGTGCTGCTGCACTTCAAAAAAGTTATGATCATCCACTACTGTGGTGATGATCTCTTTCATGTCATAGGGCTTATTCGGATCTTCAGGAACCAGGGTGTTCAGTTTCTCGTCCTGCCTGTGGGCCGAATCCGCACAAGGCTTCACGGGCGGGTCTTCCATGTTGTTGGAAGGCAGAAAGCTCAGCAGTTCGCGGATCATCATCATGGCTTGCTGGTCGTCATCAGCCGTGAAATGGGCTACCCCGCTTTTGGCATTATGGGTCATGGCCCCTCCCAGCTCTTCCTTGCTTACCTCTTCATGGGTTACCGTTTTAATTACATCGGGACCTGTAACAAACATATAGCTCGTTTTTCGTGTCATGAAAATAAAGTCGGTAATGGCGGGTGAATAAACCGCTCCACCCGCACAGGGACCAAGGATCGAAGATATCTGTGGAACTACCCCGCTTGCCAGCACATTTCGATAAAAGATGTCGCCGTATCCTGCCAGGCTCTCCACTCCTTCCTGGATACGTGCCCCGCCACTATCGTTTAGGCCTATGATGGGAGCCCCCATTTTCATGGCCAGGTCCATAACCTTGATGACCTTATTCGCATTTGTCCGGCTGAGCGAACCCCCGAAGACCGTAAAATCCTGGGCAAACACATACACAAGGCGTCCGTCAATTTTTCCATATCCCGTTACTATACCATCACCTTCGATCTTTTGCTTATCCATCCCAAAATCAGCACAGCGGTGGACAACAAATTTATCTAGCTCTACAAAGGTTTTCGGATCCAGTAAATCATCAATCCTTTCACGCGCCGTCTTACGACCCGATTCATGAATTTTTGCAATGCGCTCTTCCCCGCCCCCTAATTCTGCAGCGCGGTTCTTGTCTTCGAGTTCCCTGTACTTTTCTTTTAATGACATATTCTTGTCTTTTTATGCTGTTTCTTCATATTCAATGGTCAACAAAGGCTGGCGGGACTCCACGGTTTGACCTTCTTCTACCTTGACATCCACTATCTTACCCGCCTTTTTTGCCTTAAATTCACTTTCCATTTTCATGGCCGAAAGAATGACCAGGGTTTGCCCCGCAACAACCAAATCATCCTTGCGGGCCAATACCTTAACGACTTTTCCCGGAATGGGCGCAGAAATAATGCGTTCTCCATCATCTTCCAATCCTTCCTTCCGGCTTGCAAGATACTTGGCCTCAGCATCGATGATCTCAACATCATAGGTGCTTTTGAGCGTATTCACCATGAATCTCTTGATCCCTCCGTTGACGGGGATCAGCTCAATGTTAAAGGATTTATTCTGGTAAAGAACAGAGTAACTTACATTGCTGATCTTCACAAAATCCAAGGCAAACTCTTTTCCGTCAACCGAAACCAACAGCTTGTTATCCTGCCTGCTTAGCAGTTCAACGTTGGCAATCCGGTTATTCAATTTCACTTCGTATGGCATATTCTTCTTCTAAAGTTTTAAGACATTTCTCACCCTGTTATAGTCCTTCCAGTTGTTTTTCAGGGCAGTCATCTCTTTCGGACTGGCTTTTTCCATCTTGTCAAGATACTCTATGAAAGCCGTGATCATTACGATTTCTTCACACGGGTTTTCACAGGGGTCCTCCTTCATCAGGTAGTCAAGGTTCTCCTCTATAAAGTGCGTGGTGTAGTTTCCCTGTGCAAAATCACCGGCCCCGACAATCCGTTCCAGGAACTTCAGGTTGTTTTTCACACCCGTTACCTTGAATTCCTTTATGGCGCGCAGCGTCCTTTCTATGGCATCCTTACGGTCACGTCCCCAAACAATCAGCTTTGCGATCAGTGGGTCATAATACATTGGAATCTCAAAACCCTCATAAA
Organism: Bacteroidales bacterium; assembly: GCA_012521995.1. Taxonomy (GTDB): domain Bacteria; phylum Bacteroidota; class Bacteroidia; order Bacteroidales; family UBA7960; genus UBA7960. The sequence continues at coordinate 2,675 of JAAYLH010000135.1, forward strand.
TGTAACCGTCCACTCTCACGCCAACCCCGTAGGGGATGTCAATATGTCGTACCTTCCCAGGGGCAGGCATGAAGTTGTTTTCAGGATCCTCAGCATAGACCCTGCATTCAATGGCGTGGCCGCTTTGCTGCAGATCCTCCTGCTTGTAGCTGAGGGGTAATCCATTGGCAATATTTATCTGCTCTTTCACCAGGTCAACCCCCACAACTCGCTCTGTAATAGGATGCTCCACCTGCAAGCGGGTATTCATTTCCAGGAAATAGTAATTCAAATCCTTATCAACAATAAACTCTACCGTGCCGGCACCTTCGTAGCTCACTGCCTTTGCCGCCGCAACGGCATGCGCCCCCATCTCCTGCCTCTTGGCCTCTGTAAGGATGGGCGAAGGTGTCTCCTCGACGATCTTCTGGTGGCGCCTTTGCACCGAGCATTCCCGTTCAAACAAATGAATCACATTCCCGTGCCTGTCTGCCAGGATCTGGAATTCAATATGGTGAGGCGACTCAATATATTTCTCAATAAATACCGAGTTATCCCCAAAAGCGGCCTTAGCTTCTGAGCGAGCAGCACGAAGGGCATTTTTTACCTCCTTTGGATCCTTTACCAGGCGCATCCCCTTCCCGCCACCTCCTGCCGAAGCCTTGATTATGACCGGCAGGCCTATTGTTTCAATGATCTTCAGGGCCTCACCTTCATTGGTGATTTTTTCGGGTGCCCCGGGAACAACAGGCACTCCTGCCTCCGTCATGGTTTTGCGGGCCGTGATCTTATCGCCCATTTTGGAAATGGCATAGGGTGAAGGACCAATAAATATTATCCCCTCCTTTTCGCAGCGCTCCGAAAATCCTGCATTCTCCGACAAAAAGCCATAGCCGGGATGGATGGCATCAGCACCGCTGGCTTTTGCCGCCTCAATTATTTTCTTTCGATTCAGGTAAGATTCTAGCGAAGGCGATGGCCCGATGTGGTAAGCCTCATCGGCATACAGCACATGCATGGCCTTACGATCAGCATCCGAATATACCGCCACTGTTTGAATGCCCATCTCACGACAGGAGCGTATGATTCGCACCGCTATCTCCCCGCGATTGGCCACCAAAACTTTTTTAATCATGATTGTCGTGATTGGTTCAGATTATGTTTTTAATGCCGGAAAAAAGATAAAACACAAAGTTTTTACCGAATAAAAACCCGGTGTCCTTTAGCATTTTACATCATAACAGAAATAATCGATCTCTTCAAAAAAAAACCTTCAACCTGCTGATTTGCAGTACTATACTTATTGGAGACGGTCTGCCCAGCCCCTCATATATTCCCTTAGAGTGAAAGCAATGAATCATGATTATTTCATCGCTTATGAATAGTTAATTAAACCATTGTATAAGGCAAATTGTTTTTTTGGAAGGCATTCTTTTTTATAATATAATGATAATATATTGAAAATCAATAAAATAACTGAATGTATTTATCAACATACACCCCTTGTAATCAATAATCTTGCCTTCCGTGCTTCGATCCCTGCATGCGAAAACTCCTGGCCATTAAACCATTTTCTTGTCAAACTGATTTTGAGATGCGCCTTATCAAAATTGAATTGCCCCCTCTTTTCGTGCTTAAGCAAAAAAAGGTTTTTTAGAGGGAAAAACGAAGAAGTGTTTCGGTCATATTTCTTGGGGTTAATAACCTTCGAAAAATGGCTGCGACACTTTTAAGTTATAACAAAAAAGGAGAAAAACCGGCAAGAGAAGGCTTAAGTATCTTATCCCGGTGAAAAGGGAAAAACCACAAAAACAAATAAAAAAAGGAGTCCTTTTCCCTGATTATTGCTCCACATAATAATTCCCCGACGAATCCCTGAACACCCTTTTTGAGGCGGCTCCGCTCAGGATCCCCAGGCCTACAAGGAGGATGATGGCGATAACGATCAGGAAGGCAGCGATGATCATCGAGGAGAAAAAAGCCAGGGCAGCGGTCAGCAGAATCAGCAAAAACCTGATCAATCCCCAAAGTGGACCTGCCTTGATGAAACTTTCTACCGCGGCAAGGACTAAGCCCACGGCAAGTGATACAAAAGCCAGCCAGACAAGCCAGGTGTGCAGGGCATGACCTTTAGGCCATAACAAGGGCGTGCTGAAAAACGCCTCGGTGTCATTTTGCCAGAATACAATGAAGGCGCCCAGACATGCTCCAATGATCATTGCCCCCATCACAGGCCATGGAGTACCGGGGTATTTGCTTCGGTTGGCCTGGTAAATCAAAAACTCATCAATCACCCTGAACTTCATGATGAAAAGGCCTGCAAGCACCAGCAGCCCTAGAAGAATCACCCAGAAATACCATGACCGGAAGTTCATATATTTCTCTCCGAATTTTTCCAGTCGTGACTGGGTAATGTCGATTCGGTTCACATATCGTTCGGGCACGAAGCCGGTTTTCCCCGGTTCCAGCTCATAACTGACCAGCCGCTCGTTGTTGGCCGGATTAACCACGGGTTCGGCATTAGCAATGGTATCATTGCGTGAAAGGCTGCCTATCACCCTGGAAGTTTCATCCATTTTCTCGCGGACGGGCAAGGAATTGGAAGAAACGATGTAAATATATTCACGTTCGGGTTCTTGCGGAGCCACGTAAGGGGCTTTCTGGCGAAAGATCGAATTTATTTCGTTTTCTGAAAGGGCCCGGTTGAAAAGCATTACTTCATCCATGCTTCCGCGAAAGAATTCCTTGTTACGGGGGCAGGCGCCAATAAGAAAAAAGTCACTCCCGTGAATGATCTCGGCAGAAGCAGATCGTTTGGTCTCATTGACATAAAAGGTGACGGTTTTTTTGTTCTGATCATAAACCGCAGCCACAAAGCTCCATGCAGCCCGGTCCATGGCCAGCGGGGCAGTCTCTCCTTTGCCGTCATAGGCAAAAAGCTCCATTTGTTTGGCGGTTTCGTTCCAGCGGACCTTCAGGGCCCTGTCAAATCCCCCGTCGTCCTGCGAGAAGACGGTCATCAGGCTTTGTTTCTTCGGAGGGAAAAACCCTGTCTTGATCCAGGCAGTGAAGGTCATTTCAGGCATCACCACCGGGTTGATATCCACCGGGATGAGCACCTGGTTCTTTTTCCCGCCGAAGCGGAATGAACCCCTGCTTTCCCCGGTAAACACATCTTGCCCGGGCCAAACCCTTTTGATGCTTCCATGGTTTTCGTTCCCGCTTTCGTCACGGGCATTGCCCGAAAAAGCGTACTGACCTGTTATTCCTTCCGTAACGGCCTGTGCCCGCAGGCAGGGAATGCATAGGAATAAGCCCAAAATTAATACAAACATATTTTTCATCTGCAGGGGTTTTTGTTTGTCTGATAAGCAGAAAAGTCCTATTTGTTGAGGATTATTGAGGTAACAAACCTATAAAAATATTTTTATTCATCCAGAAAAAAATCAGAAAATTTATTGTTTACCGAAAAGAGCTTAGGGCTGAATGACTGGAAATGCCCGGGTAAACTACCTGCTAATCCTGCACTATTCATTATGATAAGACTCGTTGCGTAAAATTGTAAATGCCCTGTAGAGCTGTTCGGTAAAGAAAAGGCGGATCATCTGGTGGGAGAAGGTCATTGCTGAGAGTGATAGCTGCATATTGGCTTTCTGATAAACGGCTTCGTCAAATCCCCAGGCCCCCCCAATCACGAACAGAAGGTTTTTTACAGACTGATTGAGGCGCTGTTGCAGGAATTGGGCAAAAGCCACGGAAGTAAAGGTCTTCCCCCTTTCATCGAGCACCACCGAAAAGTCCGCCTTCCCCATATGGGCCAGGATGGCCTCAGCCTCCTTTTGTTTCAGCAGGGCAGGGGGCAGCGATTGATGCTTTCGGGGAAGTTGATATTCAATGAACTCGATATGGGTGTAATGAGCCAGTCGTTTCAGGTAATTTTCTATTCCCTCCCGCAGATAGGGCTCTTCAGTTTTTCCCAGGGCCAATACTGTGATCCTCATGCCATTATTTTGGTTCAAATGTATTATATTTAAATCAATGAGACAATGCTTTTTGCCTGAGCTTGCATTTTGCATTATCTTTGCAGATGAGAAAAGGAATATTTTTCGGATTTTTTTCTTTTTTTAAGTGTTTGGTTCAGTTTTTGCTTATGATAAGCCGAAAATAATCTGTTGTTATGATCAAAAGGTTTTTCAATAGCGTCCTTTTGTTGGTTTTGTTCGTGATGCCTGCCATGCAGGCCTTTGGCCAGACCAACGACATGGCCCGTGAGATTTCTCAGGCCATCAGGCAGGGCAGTGCCCGTGAAATGTCAAAATATTTTGGGCAGAATGTCGATCTGACCCTTCCCGGGAGCGAAGGCACCTTCAGCAAAGCGCAAGCTGAGGTGATCCTGAGGAATTTCTTCTCGAAAAATACCCCAACAGGGCTTTCAGTAAACCACCAGGGCAATTCGCGCGACGGCTCAATTTTTGTCATCGGAACCCTTCAGACCCGCGGCGGGCAAACCTTCAGGACTTATTTCCTGCTGAAGAAAGTCTCTGATTCATTCAAGCTCCACCAGGTGCAGTTCGAACCCCAATAAGCCCTGCCCCAGACGGCAAACAATAAGTATTGAAAGTTGCCCCTGAATTCAAGGGCAACTTTCATTTATGCCTTGTCTGTATCTTTCGAGGTGGTATTCTCCTTTCATTGCCCTCCTTCCCAGAAAAGCTTCGTGCTTTTTAAAAGGGACACCCGGTTTATTAATCTTTTGGACATCCTCCTGGTTGATACGTAGTTAATACGGAGTTTATACGGTTTAAACCGTATAAACTCCGTATAAACTCCGTATTAACCTAAGGTTTGTTTCCTTGTATTAAGGATGGTTCTTGCCGGCGTGTGGAAATTCTGTCCTGAAAAATGAGGCCCCGGGAAATTCTTTTTAAAAAAACTTCAGGAAAACCCGGTGGTTTTGTGCCTGTTCAGAAATACTTTTTGAGTATATTTATATTTTTGTAAAGAAGCAGGTCTTTCATATTCCTGTTCATTTTTTTATCAAGGCCGAAATTATTATGATGACCCTGGAACTGGGAGTTGTACTGGTGGTGCTGGTTGGAACAGTCATTCTGTTTGCCACCGAGCGTTTTCCTGTCGATGTGGTAGCCATCATTGCCATGTCGGTGCTGATTCTGACAGGGGTTATTTCGGCCGAGGAAGGGGTTTCGGGTTTTAGTAACCCGGCAACCATTACAGTAGCGGCTATGTTTATCATCAGCGCAGCCCTGTTTAAATCGGGTGCGGTGGTGGGGCTGGGCAATAAAATGGCCAGCCTGTTCCGGTACAATTTCTGGTTGGGCGTCCTGGTGCTTATGCTTACCGTAGCTGCCATCTCGGCCTTTATCAACAACACCCCTGTGGTGGCCATTTTTATTCCCATCCTGGCCGGGGCGGCTGCCTCCTCTAACCACAGCCTGGGAAAAATGCTCATGCCCCTGTCCTTTGCTTCGATATTTGGGGGCTTGTGTACCCTGGTAGGAACCTCGACAAACATCCTGGTCAGCGGGGTCGCGGCCGATCATGGCCTTGAGCCTTTTGCCATGTTCGAGATGGCGAAAATGGGACTGGTGCTCCTGGGGGCAGGCGTCGTTTACATGATGGTTATCGGGATTCGCCTGATCCCCAACAGGGGGACCAATGAAGGATTGGTTAAGAAGTTTGGGATGGGTGATTATCTTACCGAAATCGTATTACAAAAGAATGCCCCTTCTCTTGGAAAAACCATTGCCGAATCACCCCTGGTGAAGTCGCTGGAAATTGATATTCTGGAAGTGAAAAAAAACGGGCAGTATTATATTATGCCCAGTGGAGATATGATCCTAGAAGAGGGTGATATCCTGAAGGTGCGCTGCGATGTTAGTAAAATTAAGACCCTGAAGGAAAGGCAGGGCATCGCCCTGAAGACTGACCTTAAGTTTGGTGAGCAAAATAAACGGGGTTCAGCAACGGAAAAGGAAGAAGAAAAGATGATCCTTGTGGAAGCCGTGATCGCCACCAATAGCCATTTTGAAGGGAAGACAGTAAAGCAACTGGGCTTTCGCCAGCGATACGGGGCTACCGTGCTTGCCATCCGCCACAGGGGTGAAGTCATGCGTGAAAAAGTGGCTACAACCGTCTTGCGTTCGGGTGATACCTTGCTGATTGAAGTAGACCGCGATAAACTCCCCTATTTGCAGCAGCTTCAGTTGAGGGGGCGTTATACCTTCCTGATTGTCTCCGAAATTGGTTTTCCAAAATTCAGGAAAGACAAGATTTATACGGTTGTATTCACCCTTGCTGCCATCATTGCCATGGCTTCCCTCGAGATCCTTCCCATTATGGTGGCCGCCCTTGTTGGAAGCATGTTTTTGGTGGTTACAAAATGTATTAGCATGGAAGAGGCCTATACGGCCATTGACTGGAAGGTCATTTTTTTGCTGGCAGGGGCCATGAGCCTGGGGGTTGCCCTCGATAACAGCGGGGCTGCGGGGATGATCAGTAATTTCCTGATCGGCCTGGTAGGAGGCTGGGGCCCTACCGCCGTGCTATCGATTTTGTTCCTGCTTACCACCTTGCTGACTTCGATGATGAGTAATAATGCAAGCGCTGTGCTGCTGGCGCCTATTGCCATTGCCTCGGCCATTGCCCTGGATGTGGATCCCAGGCCCATGCTGATGGCCATTACCTTCGCCGCCTCTTCCAGCTTTATGACCCCTGTTGGATATCAAACCAACACCATGATCTTTGGGGCGGGTAAATATAAATTCGTTGATTTTTTGAGGGTGGGAGGGCCGCTGAATTTAATCTTTTGGATACTTGCAACCTGGTTGATCCCCGTGTTTTTCCCCTTCTAAACCAAACAGAAAATGGAAAAAATTAAAAACTTTTTTTGGACCGCAAAGGATTATCTCGATAACCCGCTGTTTAATCTTGGGAAATCAACCATTACGCTCTCCACAGTTTTATATCTGATCATTTCAATTTATCTGCTGTTTTTTCTTTCGGCAAAGCTGAAAAAACTCCTGGCCGATAAGATTTTGGCAAAATATAACGTGGATATTGGGGTCAGGCAGGCCATCACCACCATTCTCAGGTATGTCGTCGTGACCCTGGGTCTGATCATCATCATTCAGACCGCAGGCATTGATATGAGTTTTGTCACCGTGCTTGCAGGAGCCCTTGGAGTTGGTATTGGCTTTGGCCTGCAGAATATCACCAATAACTTTGTGAGTGGTATTGTTATCCTGATGGAACGGCCCGTTAAGGTGGGCGACCGCATCGAGGTAACAACGCCCGCCGGAGATAAAATTTCGGGCGATGTGATCAATATCTCCTCACGTGCCACGACCATCCTGACCAACGACAATATTGCCATCATTGTACCCAATTCAAACCTGATCACCTCCACAGTTATTAACTGGAGTTATACCGATAAGCGGGTCAGGTTTAATTACGTTGTCCCCATTCATTATAAGGAGGACCCCGAAGTGGTTAAAAAGATCCTTCTGGAAGTGGCTAAGGAGAATGACGGGGTTTTGAAAACACCTTTCCCCGATGTTTTGCTGGATAAATTTGACGAAAGCTCGGTGAAATATATCCTTAGGGTTTGGACCTCCCGATACATTCAAAAGCCGGGGGTTTTGAGAAGCCAGTTATATTATGCAATTGCGAAAAAGTTCAGGGAAAACAACATGAGGATTCCTTATCCCCAGCTAGATTTGCACCTTAAGGATGCTCCCGGCGGGCAGGAAAAAGGAAGCCAGGACTAAAGAGGGTGCTTGTTTTTGGGGTCCTGGTTTCTTGTAATTCAGGGGAAGCTGGGAAAGAAGTTTTAAAATTTACAAATTAACCTTTCCATAAGTGATCATTGCCGTTGAAAATATTTTGCTGATCGGATCGATCCTGATCTTTGTAAGTGTGGTTGCCAGCAAGACCTCCTTAAAGACAGGTATACCCGCCCTTATTTTGTTTTTGGGCATCGGGATGCTGGCCGGATCGGACGGGATCGGGAAGATTCCGTTTGATAACCCCCAGATGGCCCAATGGCTGGGCACCACTGCCCTGACCATCATTTTGTTTTCAGGGGGGTTGGACACCAAGATTGAAAGCGTCAGGAAGGTATTGTGGCAAGGCCTCTCGCTAAGTATTCTTGGGGTTTTGATCACTGCCTTTACCGTAGGCCTTTTGTTGCACTGGTTTCTTGGTTTCAGCCTGCTTGAAGGCTTGCTGCTGGGCTCCATTATTTCCTCAACCGATGCTGCGGCGGTGTTTTCCATCCTGCGCTCAAGAAAAACAGGCCTGAAAGGGAACCTCAGGCCCTTGCTTGAGCTTGAATCCGGGAGCAACGACCCCATGGCCTATTTCCTCACCATTACCTTTGTTTCCCTGATCCTGAACCCGGAACTCATTGGGTTTTCCTTGCTGCTGGTCTTCTTCCAGCAGATGTTCCTGGGGGCCGTGATCGGGTATTTTCTTGGCAGGGTCATGGTGTTCGTTACCAACCGGATCAAACTCGATTATGAAGGCCTGTATCCGGTCATGATCCTGGCCATGATGTTCTTCGCCTATTCCATTACAGATTTTTTCAATGGCAATGGTTTCCTGGCGGTTTACCTCTCCGGTATTATTTTGGGCAACAAGAGTTTTTTTCATAAAAAGTCGGTGCTCAGATTTTTTGATGGCATTGCCTGGATGATGCAGATCACCATGTTCCTTGCCCTTGGCTTGCTGGTATTTCCTACCAAAATTTTCCCTGTGATGGGCACCGGCTTGCTTATTGCAGGCATCCTGATTTTCATTGCAAGGCCCATCAGTGTATTTATCAGCCTTGCATTTGCCAGAATGCCCTTGAGGCAAAGGTTTTTTATTTCCTGGGTGGGCTTAAGGGGCGCCGTTCCCATTGTTTTTGCCACCTACCCAATGGTCTATGGGCTGGAAAACTCGGAACTGATCTTTCACCTGGTGTTTTTTGTGGTGCTGACTTCAGTGCTGGTCCAGGGAACCACCCTTACCTTGTCTGCCAGGCTCTTCGGTGTGGAAGATAAAACCGTGAAGCCCAGCGATTATCCCTTGGAAAAGGAATTGATGGACCAGGTGAAGAAAGACCTGATGGAGTTGGTGATCACGCCTGAATGCAAGGCTGCCAATAAAACGCTGGTTCAGTTGAACTTCCCCAAGACTGCCCTGATCGTTATGATAAAACGAGGAGAAGATTATCTTACCCCAAAGGGGGAAACTGTGCTTATGCCGGGCGACCGCCTCTGGATTATTGCCGAAGACCATTCGGAGGTGACCAAGGTCTTACAAAGTATTGGGGTCCCGGCAGGCCAGCAATCGCAAATATTAACTGAAAAGTAGCCTTGTCAAAGACTTTATTTGCCAGGAGTATGGCCTTATTTTTCTGTCATTTGATCAAGGATTCCTGCAAGGATCTTTGTGAGCCTTTCCCTGGAGTATCGCTCTGTACCTGTATTTCCTGCAGCCAAACTACCTTTCCGGAAACCTTCGGCATAGTCCGTTAGTAATTTTCGCATCTTTTCCTGATCAGAAAAGCCGGCGATATCCCCGCTTTGAGTATCCCTGATGATGCGGGCGGTATCGCCACCTTCAGGCCCAATCACCAGAACGGGCCGCCTCAAAGCAAGGTATTCATAGAGTTTGCCGGGAGTGATGCCCATGACATTCGGGGTGTCGTTGATGGGCAGTAACAGTAAGGCAGAGCGGGATGCCTTGGCCAGAGCCTCGTCGTGGGGGAGGTAATCGATCCTGTCAACAAATGAGCCCAGGCCATTTCCTTGCAGGGCTTCCATTACAGAAATATCGGTCTTCCCGATAAGCCTGATCAATAAGTTCTTTTGAAAGAATTCATCTTCCCTGACCAGTTTTCCCAGTGCTTTCCACAATTGATGGGGGTTGCGGTCGGCATTCAATGAGCCCAGGTGGGTGATGATGAACTTGCGGTATTCAAAGGCAGGGAGATTTTCAAAGTCGTGAGGATCAAAACCATTGGTCAGAACTTCGATTTCCCTGGGAAAAAGGCTTTCAAGATCTTTTGCCCAATTTGAACTGACAATCAGCACCCGGTCGGCATGGCTGAGTACCTCTTTCTCCAGCTTTTTATGTTTACGGTCAGCCCAGGGGGTCAGCATCAGCTTGTCGAAAAAGTCGATCTGTGTCCAGGGGTCCCGGAAATCTGCCAGCCAGGGGATGGAAGTCTTTTTCTTAATGCCCAGGGCAATGAGGTGCATGCTGTGGGGAGGGCCGGTAGACACCATGGCATCCACAGGGTTTTCCTTGAGCCATTGGGTCAGAAATCGTATGGAAGGCCTGATCCAGAATCGTCTTGCATCAGGGATGAAGAAGTTACCCCTGAGCCAGGTGGCCATGCACTCAGCCATTCCGGGCTTTTTGTGTTCGCTGATAAACCCGGCCTGAACCTTTTCGTGTTTCTTACGGCCCGTGAAAAATTTGTATAACAGGTATGGCTCCCATATTTTTGTTTTCAGAACGGTAATTTTCTCCGGGATGTCTTTTTCAAGGGAGGAATCCTGTCCCGGGTATTCGGGGTTTTCTGGAGTATAGATCACGGGCTCCCAGCCAAAATTGCGCAGGTATTTGCTGAACTTCAGCCAGCGCTGCACCCCTGCACCTCCGCTGGGCGGCCAGTAATAAGTTATGATCAATACCCGCTTCAAAAGGAAGATAATTTAGCTTTCGAATATTTTATCGGCAGGGTCCCTGCGGAACTTTTTGACAAATTGCCAGATCCAGACCCCGATCAGGCCCAGGAGAATAAAGCTGAAGGCCCAGGCGATCTTCCCGCCCGTATAGTAGGCAGCAGGCCTGAATTCGAACTCAATTTCCCCGCTGCCTGCCGGCACCACCAGGGCACGCAAAACATAATTCACCCGCAGGGCTTTTTCTTTTTGCCCGTTGATCTTTACAACCCAGCCTTCGGGGTAATAGACCTCAGAAAAAACGGCCAATTGGTCTGTTTCTGTGTTGTACCGGTACTTTAAGTAGTTTGGCTTGTATTCACTTAGAGAAATGGAGGCCAGGGAGTCAGGCCTGAGCGTATGCCCGTCCAGGTGGCCTGAGAATGCCTTATGGACAATGGCCGTGCGTTCGGGTTCAAATTCATTCAGTGCTAGAATTTCCTCATCTGCGCTTTCTGCAATTTGAATATCCTGCACAAACCAGGCATTCCCAAGGGCGCCGGGATTTATGTGTGCCACGGGCTGACGGTTCTCGTCGGGCAGGATCAGGTATTTGGTGTTGAGCATATTCAGCACGGCCATATTGCCTGGCTCTATGTGGAATTCTATCAGGTCCTGGTAGCGTTGCAGCTTTGCACCGTGGTAGCCGCCCAGTGATTTGTGAAACCACGAAGTGGCGGTTTCATTAAAGGTGTTTACCGCGCGGTTCAACACCCTGAAGTGGGGGTCGGTGTCTTGCAGGACCTGCAAATTGGCCTGGGTGGGCTGGTAAGGATTCTCGACAAGGCGACGGGCCTGGAAGTTGCTTTCGTTAAGATAACGCTTGTTGATCGGCCACATATCGACCAGCATAAGCCCTGCAATCAGCAATACAAAGACCGGCCCCCTGATCTTTTTAAAGGAAAATGCCAGGGTCACTGCCGCAGCCAGGACTATAAACAGGAAACTGCGGATGGCATCTGATCGAAAGATGGCAATCCTTGCCTGTTCAAGGTTGGAGAGGAAAAGCGAGATTTGTGCCGAGGCCTGCTGATTTTGTGACATCTGACTGGTGAAATATTCCGACTCCATCTGGCTGGTAAATTTGAAAAATACCGTGGGCGCAATGTAGAACACAAGTGCAATGCCTGCGGTCAGGCCCAAGGCAGTCAGGAATTCCTTGCTTTTGATCTTTAACAGCTCCGGCTTCTGATACAGTTGATGAAGCCCCAGGAATGCCAGGGCGGGGATTGTAAACTCAGCCATCACCAGGGTCATGGAAACCGCCCTGAACTTGTTGTAACCGGGAATAAAGTCAATGAAGAAGTTGGTCAGGGGCATGAAATTCTTTCCCCAGGCAAGCATGATCGACAGGATGGTGGCCAGCAGCAATCCCCATTTCAATGGCCCCTTCACGTAGAACAGGGCAAGGATAAAGAAAAACAACACGATAGCCCCTGCATATACTGGTCCTGAGGTAAAGGGCTGATCGCCCCAGTAGTGATTCTGCTGTCCGACAAAGCTTCTGAACTGAGGCTCCACCGAAGTCATGGCTTTGGGATTATCTCCCAGTGCTCCCGTAGCGCCTCCTTTTACATTGGGTATGAGCAGGGAGAAGGTTTCCCCCACACCATAACTCCAGTTGGTGATATAATCTTTTGACAGCCCACTCGAGGGCTCACGGTCGCTGATGGTCAGTTCTGACCCGCCCCGCATAGTCTCGGCCGAATAAACATAGGTGGCCCAGAAGTTGCCGATGTTAATGCCTGCCGCCAGGATCAGGCCTGCCACCAGCACCAGGACCCCTTTGGAGAAACGAAGCAGCTGGCCTTCACGTATGTGTTGATAAAACTCAAATAAGCCATAGAATAAAACGATCCATGCCAGGTAATAGGTGATCTGGAAGTGGTTGGCAAAGAGTTGCAGCCCCATAAAAATGGCAAACAACAATCCCCCCACCAGACGCTTGCCCCTGAAGGTGTAAACGATGGAAGCCATCACGGGAGCCATATAGGCGATGGCCACCGCCTTCGAGTTGTGCCCCGCTTCCAGGATGATGAAATGGTAGGATGAAAAAGCAAAGCCTATGGCCCCTGCCAGCGCCACCCAGGGGTTGACCCTCAGCAGCAGCAGGAAAATGAAAAACCCCGCAAAATACAAGAAAATCATGTCGGCAGGGCGTGGGAAGCCCAGGGTCAGTACCTTATGAAAAAAATTCGCCACATTGTAAGCCCATTGTACCGATATCTGGTAGGCAGGCATCCCCCCGAACATCGAGTTGGTCCAGAGTGCTTCCTCGCCCGTTGCCTCACGGTAATCGGTAATCTCCTTGGCCATCCCCTTATAGTTCACCATGTCGGGCTGGTAAAGTTGTTTACCCTCCAGGATGGGGTTCACATAAATGATGGTCAGCAGGACAAAAACCGCAATGGCCACCAGGTAGGGGTATAGTTCCTTGATTTTGGGAAACCTGTTTCTTCTGTTATCCATTTTCTCACGTGTTCCTTAGGGGTTAATCCTCCTTGATGTCTTCAAAGTCGGTGTATTCTCCCAGTTTATCGGTATCGGGTTGATCCTGTTCTTCCTTGTAAGTGATAGTCATATCACCTTTTTTCTTCTCCTGCTTTTCCCTGAACTGCGGATTGTCGGAATAAAACTTTTTCTTGGCACGCTCAATGTAGCGCTTCACCAGCCATGGAAACACATAGGTGGTGAGTACCCTGAAAACCAGGTAAATGATGATTATGGTGACAATCAATTTCATGATGATGACGCTGTAAAGGCCCCTGCTTTCCGCTTTCCGTCAGACAGGCTTTTAACAAGGGGTCAAAGTTACAAAATTTAGCCGACAGGCATCCCGTGCAGCCCGCCTTTTGACAGGCTCTTTAATCCCCTTCAGTAAACCAGCTTGCGATGTGTTTCCAGAAGTTGAGGTGGAAGGTCTCGCCAAGAGGTCCCGGGTATTGGTCCAGGTAGCTTGTATTGCCCGCTTCAAAGGGAACCATTGTAATTTTATGCTCCTGCTTGTAAATGTAGGGTAGCTCAGGATGGAACTGAACTCCCAGCACCTGCGGGTATTGCTCGTGCTCAAGGGCTTCCACGATCTTACCGTCCATCGACAAGGCCGTTACCTTCAGCCCTTTCCCGATCTTTTCGGCCGCCTGGTGATGCGAACTCAGCACATAAGGCATTTGGCCTTCGCCCCGGTTTACTTCAGCCAATTGCCCCGTAAGGATATTCACCTGGTGGGGCTCATAATAAGAAACCGTATTGTCGAGACTGTAATTGGTTTGATAATTCCTGTGCCGCATCTGCTGATCGGTTTCCAGGATGTCCTCTATGGCCTGTTGCCCGTAAATTTCCGTGGGGATATCCTGAACCATCGTGCCCCCCGTGGCCACATTCATGCTCTGCATCCCCAGACATATGCCCAGGATGCCGTAGTCGGGCTTTTCCTCAAGGAATGGAGTAAAGCCTTCATTCTGCGAGCCGCCCAGCAAATGAAAGAGCATCGATACCTCCAGAAAATGACGGTTGGGGTCGGTGACAACGGTCAACAGATTCATGGGCTCCCCATAGGCCGCCGGGGGAATATCCGGGCCTCCGAAAAAGATGATCCCCTCCGAATGTGCAAAGATTTCCCTGAATTCGGGCGTGCATGCATTCTCGCCGTAAAGGTTCTCGGGATTCAGCCGGGGACTTATCCCCATAAGGGCAATGTCTTCAATGCCTTCCTCACGCAGGAACTCAGCGCTTTGCTGATAATCATAACTCCCGCTTTCGTGATATACTCCCACCACCTTCAGATCATCGGGAATGGGAAAGATCCCTCTTTCTTTCAGAAACAGAAAGGTCCTGAGGTTGTTTGTGGTGGGGTGCATAATGATTAAATGCCTTTCCCCTTCAGTAAAGACCGGGCGTTCAGCTTCCTGCTCAGGCGCAGGCTTGCAGGCCTGAACAAGCAACACGAAAATCAGTATCCATTTAATTTTCCTCATCATCAGCAATTTATGTTTTATATTCCGAACAGGCTTTTGTATATATTCACAACCCGCAGGTCAATCCACTTATAAACATCATCCACTTCCTTCTGGTCGGGCAGGGTTTTCCGCCACTGCTCAAGGTATTCGTTTCCCCGTTTGATGATGTCCTGGTTCACGGGGATCAGGCGTTGGGTGATTCCCGTTTGGTCAGCGTTATAAACCTTGGTCGCATTCAGGTAATACCTGGTGGAGCCCCGGGTGGAAGGGACCATTTGTTTCTTCAGCTCCAGGGCTTTATCGCATACCAAGGCATTCTGGCTGCCGGGACCGGTGATTACCGTAGGGAGCGTCCCATTGGGGCTTATCCAGATGGGTATGACCACTGCAGCCAGTGGAAATCCTACCATCGACCACATGGTGGTAAGCAGGGGCGACTCCCCGTCCTTAACCCCCTGTACGATTACTGAAGCCGATGAGGTATAGCGGTTGGTGCAGTCCTGGAAATAGAAAAAGTGATCTTCCCTTTCACCATATTGAAGCCCTTCGCGTGCACTTTGGCCGCTGAGCGGGTTGTCTGCCGCAATACACATATGTTCCACCAGGTAAGACACCGAAAGATTGTTGGTCCCCGATGCCCGGTAAAACATTTTCTCGGCGGCTTCAAAACGAATGTAACCGGCGCCCTCATTGGGTGCTCCCGTAAACGAGTAATTGGTTCTGACAATATATCCGTGGGGGGCAATCCTTTGATCGTTCACATCGATCTTTGTCCAGCTGAAATTATTCGTTTCAAAGAAGGCGGCTCCGCCCAGGGCGTCGATCACCCCGAAGTTGGCCTCCACCCCAAGGGGCTTGGGCTTTCCCTGCAGAAAGCGCTCGAAGTCGTCCACTGTGGCACATGCCAGCAAGGCCTCTTTCATCAGCTCTCCTTCCAGGTCAGCCAGGCTTGTTGAGTCGCTGCCCCTGAGGTTATACGAGGCCGAATTCATGATGGAAAAGCCCGCTTCATTAAACCCGATCCATATGCTTTCAGCCAGGCTGTCCTGCGCATTGACGAGGCCCATGGCCTTATATCCTCCCTCCCCCAGAAATAAGACCTTGTTGTCCAAATCGCCCGTGTCACGGTGTTTCCACAGCAATGGCCTGCCGTCGGGCGTGGCCTTCCCCGAAACAATGGCCACCGTGCAGGCAGTTCCTTCCGCAAGGGCAAGGAATGTTAAACACAAAGCAAAAAGGATCGTTCTTTTCATGGGTGATTAATTTTAAAAAATAAGATATGTCATATACGCCAGAAATGCCACAAAAAGGATAATGCCTTCTGTGCGTGAGATCTTTGACCCCGACCTCATCAGGGGAATGAGCAAGAGGGAGAATCCAAGCATAACGCCAAGGTCAATCGCACTGATCCCCGTGGTTTCAATGGGACGGATCAGCCCTGCCACGCCCAGAATGGCCAGGATGTTGAAGATATTTGAACCCACTACATTGCCTATTGCGATGTCGCTTTGCTTTTTCAGGGCCGCCACCAGCGAAGTGGCCAGCTCAGGCAGGCTTGTTCCTGCAGCAACAATGGTCAGACCAATGAGGGCTTCACTGGCGCCCAGCGCCCTGGCCATTTCTGTGGCACCCTTGACAAGCAGCGAAGAGCCCCCAGCCAAAACCCCTATCCCTGCAAGGATGTATAACAGATCCCACCAAACGCCCGGTAATTTTTCAGGGATGCCTTCTTCAAATTCACGGCTTACGGGTTTCTTTTCTTCCTTTCGTGATTTAATTATGTTGAATGCAGAATACCCTATCGCTCCTGAAAGCAATATAAGTGCCTCCGACCGTCCAATGCGCTGATCCATGAAAAAGACCATAAACAACAGGGCCGAGACAAGCATTAGCGGCGTATCAAACCTTAGCACCTGCAGGTGCACCCGCAAAGGGAAGATCATGGCGGAAAGCCCAAGGATAGCCCCGATGTTAAAAATATTCGATCCCAGTACATTGCCTATCGATATGCCGCCCTGCCCCTTCAGGGTGGCCATGGTGCTTACCAGCATCTCCGGCATGCTGGTGCCATAGGCCACCACCGTCAGGCCCACTACAAGGGCCGAAATGCCCAGCCTGACAGCCAGCGAAGAGGCGCCCTTGACCAGGAAACCTGCCCCATAATATAACATGACCAATCCCGAAAGTATGAATCCAATATCGACAAGCATAACTTATGGATTTTCAATACAGGTAAAATTATTATTCTTTTACAAGAAATAACCCCATGGGCAAAAAAAAAGATAACCCGCCGGGGGCGGGTTATCTTTCAAAATAAACCTAATTTTTAACCAAAACCTACTTGTGAGTCTTTTCATCAGACACGGTAAGCCTCGTGCGGCCTTTGGCCCGACGGGCAGCCAGTACCCGGCGACCATTCTTAGTGGCCATGCGGCTTCTGAAACCGTGCTTGTTCTTTCTTTTTCTTACTGAGGGTTGAAATGTACGTTTCATTATTCCAAATATTTTTCAGTACGTTACCTATAACCTGTTTCCTGGCTTTTTTCAATGTCTTTTCAAACGGTTTGTACACCGTTTCATTTTCAGGACTGCAAAGATAGGTAAATTATTATTTCTTCCAAAAGCTTTTTCAGAAAAAAATTAACAATCAAAAAAACGATTCTGGGAATCTGATATTATTGTCCTTTTCATGCTAAAATTACCCAATATCCATTGGCAGAAGCATAAAGCCCTGTCTGTCTTTTCCCCCGAAAGGGGATAGTTCCTCCATTCCTATTCAGATAATAGGAGGCTTTTGTTTTTTTCCTGAATGATCAGTTCATTTTTTCCCAATTTGTGATTGGGTTTGGTTTTGGTCCTGTCTTTTTTGAGATCTAAAAAAACACCCAGTAAAGATGCTTCCCGGGTCTTGCCTCACTCATAGTTAATACGGAGTTTATACGGTTTAAACCGTATAAACTCCGTATAAACTCCGTATTAACTATGAGCATGGTATTTATTTTAAACGAGAAAGTATTGATGATGAGATGTATGCAAACTCGCTAATTTAAAGTGAACGCAGGGGAAGGAATGGGATTAATTTTTCCGGACTTCAGCAGCCAGGCAAAAAAAAGGCTGCCCCAACTATTCGGGGCAGCCTTCTTATGCAGAATAAAATGCTTCCTTATTTTTTAGGCGCATGTTTCAGGGTCTCTACCAGGTATTCGTAGAAGAGCCCAACGGTTTTGATGTTCACTTTCTCATCAGGAGAGTGGGGATGACGGATTGTTGGCCCGAACGAGATCATATCCAGCCCCGGATAATGA
Source organism: Bacteroidales bacterium (assembly GCA_012521995.1). Lineage (GTDB taxonomy): Bacteria > Bacteroidota > Bacteroidia > Bacteroidales > UBA7960 > UBA7960. The sequence continues at coordinate 20,651 of JAAYLH010000135.1, forward strand.
CCGCTGATGATGCCGCATTCCAGACCTGCATGGATCACTTTCTGCTCGGGAATCTTGCCCCATTTGTTTTGGTAAACATCTTTCATGGCCTGTAGGATGGGTGATTTCAGGTTGGGTTTCCAGCCGGGATAAGAGCCCGCCTGTCTGACCTTGGCACCCGCCATTTTAAATACAGCCTTCATCATATTGGCCAGGTCTTCCTTGGCCGAATCCACTGAGCTGCGCTGCAGGGAGGCTACCTCGATCTTGCCGTCCTTCGACTTGATGATGGCCAGGTTGGTGCTGGTTTCAACAATCTCGGGCATATCGCTCACCATGCGAATCGCTCCGTTGGGAGTGGCGTATACGGCATTCAGCAAATTCTTGGTGGTCTTGCGGTTGATGATGAAAGCCGGCATCTCTGTATTCGAAGCCTTCATACTCAATCCCGGGTCTACATCGCCAAGTTCCTTCTTAACGGTAGCTTCAAGCTCGCTGACCATTTGCTCGAATTTTGCGGCTTCTTTTTCAGGAACCGTAACAATGGCAGTGGCTTCACGGGGAATGGCATTGCGGAGGCTGCCCCCGTCTATGCTTGCAAGTTCCATTTCCACCTTACGGAAAGCTTTCCACATCAGGCGGTTCAGGATCTTGTTGGCGTTGCCACGACCCAGGTTGATATCCAGGCCCGAGTGGCCGCCCTTCAGACCCTTCACCTCCACTTTATAGGCTACGTGGCCTTCGGGAACGGGCTTTTCCTTGTATTTGAAGGTGGCAAAGGTGTCGATGCCACCGGCACAGCCGATGTATAATTCGCCTTCGTCTTCCGAGTCAAGGTTGATCAGGATGTTGCCTTTCAGCAGCCCGGGCTTCAACTCATTGGCACCGGTCATCCCGGTTTCTTCGTCAATTGTAAGCAATACTTCCAGGGGTCCGTGCACCAGGTCTTTGTCTTGCAGCACTGCCATGGCAGCGGCTGCACCAATCCCGTTGTCGGCGCCCAGGGTGGTGCCTTTGGCTTTAACCCATTCGCCGTCAATCACAGGCTGGATGGGGTCTTTCTCGAAGTCGTGAACGGTGTCGTTGTTCTTCTGGGGCACCATGTCCAGGTGGCCCTGCAGGATAATGCCCTGGCGGTCTTCCATACCGGGGGTGGCAGGCTTGCGGATGATCACGTTGCCGATATGATCGACAATGGTCTCCAGGCCCAGTTTCTCGCCGAAGTTCTTGGCGAATTCAATGATCTTGGCCTCCTTTTTAGAAGGGTGGGGGATGCTGCAGATATCTTCAAAGATAGCCCACAGTGCTTTTGGTTCGAGGTTTTCAAGTACTCTGCTCATGTTATAATTATTTAATGATTTCACGAAAGATCAAAAGATCCTGGTTGTATAGCTGGGAGAGGAAACGGGTGATCCTGTCCTCGGCGGGTTCTATTTTTTCACCCAATTGTTCACGCATCTCACGGCAAATGGTCCTTACGTCCTTCTGCCCGTCACAAGCCGCCCACACGGCTGATCCCAGCTCATCGAGCGAAAGCTTGATGTAAGGATTCTTCAGCCTGGGCTGCAATAGTTTCCCAGATATTTTTCCGCGGAAGCGGGGAATAAGTACCCTTACCGTGCCTGCTTCTTCCAGCTCGTGGGTGTGCAGGGGCAGGGGGGTAAGGTCCAAAAAATTGGAGTGCCTCAGGACGTCGCGCCGCTTGAAATATCCTAATTTTTTATACATAAACGCAAAAATAAGGGAAAAAAACAAAAGGTTGCCATTCGTGCAACCTTTTATTGCCGTTCAATATTCCTGGGCCTTTAGGCAATAAACTGGGCGGCGTGGTTTTTGGTATCGACTTTTTCGATCACCTCGCCGATCACCCCTTTTTCATCAATGATAAAGGTGGTGCGGTGGATGCCGTCATAGGTTCGGCCCATGAATTTCTTGGGACCCCATACCCCGTAAGCTTTCAGGATCTCTTTTTCGGTATCGGAGATCAGCGGGAAGGGCAGTTCAAATTTTTCAATGAACTTTTCGTGCGACTTCTCACTGTCGGCGCTTACGCCCACCACCTTATAGCCCTGCTTCATAAGCAACTCATAGTTGTCACGAAGATTGCAGGCCTGTGCCGTGCAACCGGGCGTATTGTCCTTGGGGTAGAAATACAAAACAAGTTTGCTCCCCTTGAAATCAGCCAGCGACAGTGCATTGCCCCGGCTGTCTTTTCCTTTAAAATCAGGCGCTTGATCGCCCGGCTTCAGATGTGTCATATCGTTTTGGTTTTATTGAGGTTCTGCTTAAGAAACAGATTCCGGGTTAAAAAGTTCAAGGTTTATGGTTCAAGGTTTCAGGTTTCAGGCACTTCGCTATTAGTTATTCATTATTCCCTGCCTGCGGCAGGCAGGCTTGTTCTGAGATCAAAAAAACTCCCCCCAACCCCCTCCAAAGGGGGAGTTCGTTCCTGTAAATTTTCTGGTTGTCCTTGAACTTTGAACCTTAAACCTTCTTCTCCTTCGTCTTATTCTGGAAATACTTGCAGGCCTTCGTCAGCGGGCATTCCTCGCATTTGGGTTTTCGGGCCAGGCACACATACCGCCCGTGCAGGATCAGCCAGTGATGGGCAATGGCCACTTGGTGGGTGGGTATGTAGCGCATCAGTTGTTTCTCGGTCTCCAGGGGCGTTTTGGCATTGGTGGTCAAGCCAATCCTTGCCGAGACCCTGAACACGTGGGTGTCTACCGCCAGGGCTGGCTTATCGTACACCACAGAGGCGATCACATTGGCGGTCTTGCGTCCCACACCGGGCAGCTTCATCAGTTCCTTCACATCGCTGGGCACCACACCCCCGAATTCTTCTACCAGTTTTTGGGCCATTCCAAGCAGGTTCTTTGCCTTCGCATTGGGATAAGAACAACTCCTGATCAGGGCAAACACCTCTTCCTGCTGGGCCACAGCAAGCACCTCGGGAACAGGAAACCGCTCGAAAAACGGGGGCGTGATCATGTTCACCCGCTTGTCGGTGCACTGCGCCGAAAGGATTACCGCCACCAGCAAATGATAAGGGTTCTGGTATACCAGTTCCGTCTCCGCCACCGGCTGATGCGTGGCAAAATAATCGAGCACAAAGGCAAAGCGTTCTTTCTTAGTCATAATTCCCTGTGAAACATTGGCGAAAATAAAGAAATTTTTAACTTTGATAAACAAGTTTCATTTTTCATGACCAGAATTCCAGAATATTGGACTGAAGTTACCCCAGGAATTGATTGAAATACCTAAACTGAAAAAACCTCAACCTCAACCTCAACCTCAACCTTAACCTTAACCTTAAATGCATTCTTACATCCAACCCCTCGCCCAGGCTTATGCGCAGAACGCCAATCCGGAAAATGCCCATTGGATGAAGAAGTATATGAAAGAAAAGTTCCCCTTCTTTGGCATCAAAACCCCCGACCGCACAATAATCAACAGGGCTTTCTTTGCCCGCTATGGCCTGCCTGAGTTCAGGGAACTGGAGGCCATTGTCGATGAGTTGATGCAGCAGCCTCAGCGTGAGTTTCATTATTTTGCCATCTCCCTGGTGGGGAAGGTGAAAAAACAATGGACCCCCGACAACTGGAAGCTGTTCGAGAAGATGATCCTCACCCATTCCTGGTGGGATACCGTCGATTCACTGGCTGGAGGCACCATGGGGCATTACTTCAGGCGCTACCCTGCCCTTACTGAGCCGGTCACCGCCCCCTGGAACCGCAGTGATAACTTATGGCTCATCCGCTCAAGTATACTGTTTCAGCTGAACTATAAGCGCGACACCGACCAGGAATTGCTCTTCAAATACATCAGGCCCCACCTGGGCAGCAAGGAGTTCTTCATCCAGAAAGCCATCGGCTGGGCCCTGCGCCAGTATGCCCGCACCAATGCCGAGGCTGTCATCCAATTTGTAAACAGCCATGAGCTGGCGCCCCTCAGCCGCAGAGAGGCTTTGAAACACCTGAAGGGATAAACCTTCCTTGCATCTCCCTTTTGGGAAACCCTCGGGCAAGCAAATAAAATACTAAGGTATAGTTGGGCAATTTATTTCAGCCCGTATCAGTCTTGCTCCTTCTTTTGGATACTCATCCTGATCCAGTCATTGCGTTTCACCACCAACCGGTAAATCGACAATAGCATTAACAGGACCCCTGTTCCGATAAAGAAGTTCCTGATGGAGGGTAAGTCAATGTAATAAATGTTCCAGATGCAAACCGCGATGAGCGGCAATTCAAACAAAGGGTGAAACCGGTAAAGGAATCCAGGGGTTTTTGAAAATTGAATCTCCATCTCATCCCCAAGCTCAACCATTGCCTTGCGGCTGCCATAAAAGCGGGTGCTGGCCTGAATCTCCGCCTGGTTCACATCTACCCGGACCTCTGCTGATTCTCCCTGCTTCAGGCTGGCAAGCTGCACACCATTTACCTGGATCTGGTATTGCGTTTCATTGTAAACAGCTTCTTTGGGACGTGAAAAGCGCAGGGTTTTCATAGGTTCAGGGTTTTGGGATATCCTTTACATTCTGCATCGTTCATTGAACCGGCTTTACAAATGATAAACCTGGTTAAAACTGTTCCTTTTCAAAAATGAGGATTTCTTATCATTATCACTGATGTCACCCCTAATCATTAAGCCCTCTCTCGCCTAAGGCGAGATGGGCTATACCATGTTGGCAGCTTGGCTTTGTTTTTACTCGTTTATCAATTCTTTTACCTTATTTTCAAGTTCCTTCTTGTCAGGCAAATAAAGCTGATATTTAGAAACAAAAATATTATTAGAAATCCCGCCTATTGCATACTCCACCAGTATATCGTTCTTATCTGCACCCAAAACAATTCCAATGGGTGGATTATCCTCTTCTGTGTTTTCTTCGTTTTTAAAATAGTTCAGATAGAGGTTCATTTGACCGATATCATAATGTTTCACATGTCTGGTTTTAAGGTCTATAAGAACGAAACACCTTAATATTCGGTGATAAAATACCAAGTCAATATAGAAGTGGTCGTTGTCCATCGTTATCCTGTATTGTCTACCCACAAAAGAAAAACCTTTCCCCAATTCAAGAAGAAAAACCTGAAGATTGTCGATTATCTTTTGTTCAAGGCTACTTTCAGTCATTCGAAGCTCTTCAGAGATTTTCAGAAATTCAAGAACATATGGGTCTTTAACAATATCTCTTGGTTGAGATATGGTTAAACCGTCTCGGGCAAGTTCAAGTATCCCTTTTTTATCTTTGCTCAAGGCTAATCTTTCGAACAGCGACGAATTGATCTGCCTTTTTAGCTCTCTTACACTCCAGTTCTCGTTGTCACATTGCTTTAAATAAAATTCTCTGGCTGTATCGTCTGAAACACCTAATAATTCTGCAAAATGAGACCATGACAATTTTCCAGACAGTGTCTGGAAAAATGGGAATTTAAGGTAAAACTGCCTCATCAGATATACATTACTTTTGCTAAATCCCTTGCCAAATCTTTGTTTTAGGTCTTTTGCCAAAGTGTCAAGCAATCCACTTCCATATTCCGCTTTTTCTTTCCCGTATTGTTCAAACTCTACAATGTATTTGCCTATTTCCCAATTGGCTTTGAGCAGTTCGGTGTTTACGGCTTTAATCGCACGATTTCTTGCTCCTTCAATAGTATTACCAATCGATTGAACTAATTTTAGGTACTTATTATTATCTTCAGGTAAGCTCATGATTATCATTCATATTTATTATGCTAAAATACGAATTAGTTCCCAATTTAATTTATTACACCAAACGGCTTTGTAACTTTTCCCCAATGCTCCCGGTATGGCCACAGTAGCGGATTTGCGGACTTCGTCGGATTCCATCGCCACAAAAAGCCCGAGGGGGGTGCCACAGAAAGTTTCAGCCATTCCTTATATTATTTCCGGGCTTGTTGGGAAGGGCGGGATAACGGTCAATGGTATGGTGTCGTGCGGGATTACGAAGCGATTTCCTATCAGTTTACACACCGACTTTTTTTTTACGAGCCACGAACCTTCGAAAACTGCTGAAACCCGTGGTTTAGCCCCCTATTAATCGGACAATCGTATAGAAGTTTTACAAACATAAAAAAATTATTAACAACTTTGCCTCGGCAAGAAACGACCGAAGGTGATTTTTATACCGATGGTTGGAGAAATGACA
>JAAYLH010000136.1 GCA_012521995.1 Bacteroidales bacterium
AGAAACAAAAAGGCAGGCTTTGAATTTTTACTCCTGGAAAAGTTCACTGCAGGCATTGTGCTGACGGGCACCGAGATCAAATCAATCCGGGCCGGCAAGGCCAGCATCAATGAAGCCTATTGCGCCTTTATGGGCGATGAGCTGTTTGTGAAGAACATGCACATTGCTGAATATGAATACGGCACCTACAACAACCACGAGCCAAAACGCGATCGCAAGCTCCTGCTCAACGCCCGTGAACTGCGGAAGCTTAAAACCAAGCTGGCAGAAAAAGGATTAACCCTCGTCCCCACTTTCCTTTTTATCAATGAACGCGGCCTGGCAAAACTGGAAATTGCCCTGGCAAAAGGAAAAAAACTTTATGACAAACGCGAAACCCTCAAGAAAAAGGACATACAGCGCGAAATAGAGCGGAATGGTTAGGCCGGCAGGTCAAGGCTAAATGCCCGAAATTAAAGATTTTTAGGCAATCGGGATTCCCGAACATTGAAACCCCAGTTCCAAACTCCGAACCCCAGACATCAAGGCTTAGTCTTCTTTCCCTTCAGGCTTATCCTTAGGCTTGTAATTGTATTTAACCTTGGGATACGATGAGAATCGCCCCGGTTCTCCGGGAGGGAGGCTGTGGTCTTCCTCCAGCGAACGGATGACCCTTTCGGCAAAATCATTCTGAGGATTTTCTTCGTCATCTTCCTCTTCCTCCTCAAGTTCCCAATCGTATTTCTTCCGTTGCGGGCCAAAGCGCCTAAAGTGATAAGCCAGCAGCACTCCTGAGATCAGGCCCATGAGATGAGACTCCCACGACACCCGTTCCCGTATGGGCAGAATGCCCCACACCAGGCTGCCGTAAAGGAAGGTCACAAGCAGCGATATGGCCATCAGCCTGGGGTGTCGGCGGATGACTCCGCTGGTAAACAAGAAAGCGGCCAGACTGTATACAACGCCACTGGCGCCGATATGCCAGGCTTCGCGGGCAAATACCCATACCCACAAACCGGTGATGAGGATTGAAAGCAACAGCACATTTTTGGCCACTTCGCGGTAAAAATAAAACAGGGTGCTGCCCAACACCAGGATGGGAATGGAGTTATTGACCAGGTGTTTCAAATCGCCATGAATAAAGGGAGAGAGCACTATGCCAGGCAAGCCGCGGGCTTTCAGCGGAAAGATGCCCAGGCGCGATAAGTCAAGATCAAAAAAAAGCTCTATCGATTTCACAAGCCACATCATCACCACAAAGGCCACGGGAATTACTATGCTGCGCAGCAGGCGGTTCTTCTCTTTTCCGGGGGCATCACTATGGTGCAGGAAATCACTCAAATCATCGGGGCTGTTTGAAAAAAAACTTTTCAAAAGTAAGTACAATGCCGTTCTGAAACAATGCCGCGCGCAGGTTTTTTGACTTTCCTGTGCTTTTTGGAATGAAAAATCCTAAATTTGGAGCCTTTTAAACCACTTTGCCCTTTCAAAAAGCCCTTTTTTCCTTTTTTTAAGGTTATCATTTCAAACAATAGAACGAACAATTTGGTTTAATTTTTGCTGTTATATAGCATTGCTGCAACCAAACGAATTTTTATTTTAATTTTTCCGTATAATGAAATTCAAATCCATTTTCCCCAGTCGTTTTCTAATCCTGTTTGTAATACAGTTTCTTTTTGTTCTGCCCCTGATGGGCCAGGTGAACAATCTTCAATTCGAAAAAATGGTCCGTGCCATACAGCTCGTTAAAGTGGCCTACGTTGAGTCAGTGGATGACGAAAAGCTTGTGGAAGATGCCATTCGGGGCATGCTGAAGGAACTGGATCCCCATAGCGTTTACCTCTCAGCCGAAGAGCTCAGAGAAGCCAATGAGCCCCTGCAGGGAAGTTTTGAAGGCATTGGTGTTCAGTTTAATATTGTCAACGATACCATTGTGGTGGTCAGCCCGGTTCCGGGTGGCCCTTCAGAGAAAGTAGGCATCATGCCCGGCGATAAGATCGTCTCCATTGACGGAGAAAAATCCACAGGCAGTGAGGTCAACAACCAGTTTGTTATGGACAGGCTCCGTGGCGAACGGGGTTCTAAGGTTTCGGTAGGCGTTTTCCGTCGCGGCAGCCGGGGGGTACTCGACTTTGTCATCACCCGCGACCGCATCCCCATCAATTCGGTAGATGCCTATTTTATGGCCGCCCCCGGTATTGGCTATATTAAACTCAATCGTTTTTCACGCACCACCATGCGCGAGTTCAATGAAGCCATTAATGAGCTTTCAAAAAAGGGAATGAAAGACCTGATCCTCGACCTGAACTACAATTCGGGCGGCTTCCTCGATGTGGCCATCGACCTGAGCGATCAGTTCCTGGACAACAACAAGATGATCGTTTATACCGAAGGCAATGCTGCCCCTGTGCAGGAGCGTTTCAGCACTTCACGCGGTGCCTTTAAGAAAGGAAAACTGGTGGTGCTCATCAACGAGGGCAGCGCCTCCGCCAGCGAGATCCTGGCAGGGGCTGTCCAGGACTGGGACCGCGGGCTGATCGTAGGACGACGTTCGTTTGGGAAAGGATTGGTGCAGCAGCCCTTTAACCTCCCCGACGGCTCGGCCATCAGGCTTACCACCGCCCGTTATCATACTCCTACCGGGCGTTCTATTCAGAAACCCTATGATGAAGGCAACGACAAGTATTTCGAAGACCTTACCCAGCGCCTCCGCCTGGGCGAACTGGTCAGCCCTGAAAATATTGCCTTCCCCGATTCGCTCAGGTACTTCACAAAAGTCAATAAGCGCGAGGTGTATGGCGGGGGCGGCATCATGCCCGACATTTTTATCCCCCTTGACACCACCAGGGTTTCTGCCTTCTATTCCAGGCTTGTGCGTCAGGGCGTGATCAACTCCTTCGGCATTGAATATGCCAACGATCACCGTCACGAACTCGAGCTCAAGTACCCTGATGTGAATACATTCATCAACGATTTCCGGGTAGACGATCATTTGTTGAACCAGCTCTACGCCTACGCCGAAAAACAAGACATCACCCCGGGGGATGAAGATATGGAACAGACCCTCCCCTATTTGAAGATCCAGCTAAAAGGCCTGGTGGCACGCAACCTGTTCGACTTCAGTGCCTACATCCAGGTGGCCACCGAAATGGATGATGCCTACCAGAAGGCTGTGAAGCTCATCCAGGGCAATGTTTTTGATGAGATGAATATTCAGTACCGGTAACTTGCATGGGGCCCGGAGCATGGAGCAAGGGGGGTGAAGGGGCAATACTGGTTTTAATAAATAAAATCCCGGCCAGGCAGGAATATATTTCCCTTGGTCCTAAAGGAAATTTTTCCGGAAAGAAGCCAGGTCAGCAAAGACCAGGTTCCCGTTTGTGCTGAGGCGTTGGTGCGACTGGTGGCCGCGTGAGATGAACACGATGTCAACGCCCAGTTCGGCAGACACTTCAGCATCGTGCAGGGTATCGCCCACCATAATAGCTTTACTGGCTTCCAGCCCCAGGTGCTTAAAAAGCCTGTGCCCCAAATGCACCTTTGAAAAAGCCAGGTTGTCCTCCAGGCCGCATATCTCCTCAAAAAAACCATCCACGCCCAGGTCGCTGACCGATTTCAGCAGGGCATCATGCTCCATGGCTGAAATGATAAACTGACGGTAGCCTTTTTCGCGAAAAGCGCCCAGGGTTTCCCTGACATCTTCAAAAAGCCCAGCCAGGGGCAATAAGCGCTTGTAATGCACGATATATTCCTCGGCGGGTATCTCAAAAGGTTCCAGGCTGAAATCGAACCCGGCGGCTTTATAATACTCCCTTACGGGAAAGGTGAAGATGTCCAGATAGCGCCTCATATCCAGCAGGGGGATATTCCTGTTTTTCAATAGGATATTCATGCCCTGAAGGCATATTTCGGCATCGTTGAGCAGGGTCCCGTTCCAGTCCCAGAGGATGATTTCTTTTTCCAAAGTCAATTTTTTTTTGTTTCAAAGGTAGGGGCTTGTTCGCTAACCACAAAATGCCGCGGAAAAACTATCTTTGTAAAAATTCTTGTTTATGAGCATTACTCTGTTTCTGATCATACTTACCGTTTTGGTATCCTATACGACTTTCCGCAACCGGCTTGCCTTCGAGCGGATGAAATTTAATGCCTATGAGATCCGCCAGCATAAAGCCTGGCACCGGTTCTTCTCCTACGGCCTGCTCCACGCCGACTGGATGCACCTGCTGGTGAATATGTTTGTGCTGTGGTCGTTCGGAAGCCTTGTTGAGGATATCATTGTGGCTCAGTTTGGGTTCAACGGCCGTTTGCTTTATGCCCTGCTCTATATTTCAGCCTTGTTTTTCAGCGTGCTCCCCTCCTATTTCAAGCATCGCAAGAATTATTACTACAATGCGGTGGGTGCCAGCGGCGCGGTTTCGTCCATCCTTTTTGCCAGCATTATCCTGCACCCCCAGGGCAGCGTTTATTTCATGTTTATCCCCGTTCCTATTCCTGCGGTAGTATTCGGGATATTTTACCTGGGATATTCGGTCTGGATGGCCCGCAAAAGCGCCGACAACGTGGCCCACGACGTGCACTTCTGGGGAGCCGTGTATGGTATCGCCTTTATTGCCCTCATACATCCTGAGTTCATCAGCAACTTCATCCGTTATATTTTCTAAGGCAGGAAGGTGTATGGCTGATAAGATTTCTTTTAATGGTCAACTGTTCGAACGTGACGGTTTTTGGCTTAGCCCCGCAAACCGCTCCTTCCGCTATGGTGATGGCTTGTTTGAAACAATCCGTGTGGAAAGCGGAAAGATCTTATGGGCCGAAAGACATTTCAAGCGGCTCGTCAGGAGCGCAAAATTGCTGAAGCTGGATTTGCCCGCTGGCTATGGTCAGGAAAGCTTTTCAGGCGATATCCTCAAGCTTTGCCGCGAAAACCATGGTGCCGGTGAAGCTGTGCGGGTCAGGTTTTCCCTTTTCCGCCACGAAGGAGGCTTTTACAAACCTGATTCAGGGCTGGCCGATTACCTTGTTGAGACATCATTGCTGAAAAACAATTTTTATCGCCTCAACGCCAGGGGCTTGCTTGTGGATGTTTTTGAAGATTATTACAAGCCTTGCCATGGCTTAAGCACAGTCAAGAGCTCCAGTGCCCTGATCTATGTCATGGCAGGGATCTATTGTAAGGAAAAAGGCCTGGATGATTGCTTGCTGATCAACGATGAGCGTTTGCTGGCCGAAGCCACCAGCTCGAACCTGTTCCTGGTAAAGGACCAGCGCCTCATCACTCCTTCCCTCGACCAAGGTTGTGTGGAAGGGGTGATGCGTGCAGTAATCATAGACCTGGCCCGGACCCATGGAATTCAGGTGGCAGAACGGCCCATAGAACCCTTTGAACTTCCCGAAGCCGATGAAGTGTTCCTTACCAATGCCATATCAGGTTTACAGTGGGTGGTCGGCTTCCGCGAAAAAAGATACTACAACAAAATGGCAAGAACCCTGGAAGACCTGCTGAATAAGGCATCCGGCGATAGCATTACTCCCGTTCTATAAAATTCATCCTTCCTTTTTTTTAACTAAAAGAACCAGCCCCGGGTCATCCCAGGCCCGTATTTGTTTCCTAACAAATCCAGAGTTAAACCGTACTTTAACCGTAGTTTAACCAATTATAATTGGTTAAACTACGGTTAAAGTACGGTTTAAAATCAAACTTTGTTCAGGCAAGTAACGGATATGAAGATTCCCGGTGAGGGGGGAAATGGCAAAAAAGTGGGCTGAATGGATAAAGCCGAAGAAAAAAATTTCAAAAAGGAAAAGCGATCAAAAAAGGCGGGTTTGGCTTTTTAGAAACAGGGACATGAAGGGGAAAAAGTGATTACCAGGAAAAGAGCAGCAGGCTGATGGCCATCAGGCCCATCCCTGCGATGAGGCCGTAAATGGAAAGGTGTGGCTCGCCATATTCGCGGGCAGCAGGAAGCAGGTTGTCGATGGAGATAAACACCATAATCCCGGCCACGGCGCCAAAGAGAAAGCCAAAGAGTGAGTCGCTCATAAAGGGCATCAGCAGAAGATAACCGACGATGGCGCCAATGGGTTCGGCAAGTCCTGAAAGGAAAGAAAACTTGAATGCTTTACGTTTGCTGCCCGTTGCGTGATGGATGGGCACTGAAATGGCTATGCCTTCGGGGATGTTGTGTATGGCAATGGCCAGGGCAATGGGGATGCCCAGGGAAAGGTCCTGCAGGGCTGCCACAAAGGTGGCCAGGCCTTCAGGAAAGTTGTGAATGGCAATGGCAAAGGCAGAAAGCATACCCATGCGATACAGCTTATTTTTTTTGGTAATCTCGGCAGGCTGGTCCTTCATCTCCTCCACCATTTTGATCTCGTGGGGGTTCTCGAAGGAGGGGACCAGTTTGTCGATGACGGCAATTAAAATCATTCCCGAAAAAAAGGCCAGGAGGGTCAGCAAATATCCATGCTGAAGGCCATGTTCAACAATGAGGATGTCCTTGGCTTTGAAAAAGATCTCCACAAAGGATACGTAGATCATCACGCCGGCCGAAAAACCCAGGGATACCGACAGGAATTTGGTATTTGTTTTTTTTGCAAAAAAGGCAATGGCGCTTCCGATACCCGTTGAGAGGCCAGCAAAAAGGGTCAGCCCAAAGGCAACCAAAACCTGATAATTGTTTGAAAAGCAATCGGCAATACTTTCCACGGTCAATGCGGTTTAAGGTTTTTGGAATGCAGCACTATTTCGCATTCTTCTAAAATGACATTCCTGATGCCGTTGGCATCGATACCGCATTCGGCGTGGAGTTCTTCGAGGGTTCCCTGTTCAATGAATTGATCGGGGATGCCCAGGCGCCTGACCACGGACTTGTATCCGTTATCGGCCATAAATTCGAGAACCATACTGCCCATTCCGCCTGAGCGGGCATTGTCTTCGATAGTGAAGACGGTTTTAAAATTGCGGAAGACGTGGTGTAACAGGTCTTCGTCCACAGGTTTGAGGAACCGCAGATCGAAGAGGGAAAGGCTGATGCCCTTAGATTTTTCGAGTTCGTAAGCCACTTCGAGGGCAGAATTTCCAACAGGGCCAATAGAAATAATGGCAGCGTGCCGGCCTTCCTTCAGTTGCCTGCCCTTTCCAATGGGGATTTTGGTGAAGGGTTTTTGCCAGTCGGTCAGTACCCCGTTTCCGCGGGGATAGCGGATCACAAAAGGCCCTTTGGCTTCAAGTTGGGCGGTGTACATCAGGTTGCGCAGCTCCACTTCGTTCATGGGCGCGGAAATGGTGATGTTTGGGATGCAGCGCAGGAACGACAAATCGAAGGCTCCGTGGTGGGTGGCGCCGTCCTCGCCAACCAGTCCTGCCCTGTCGAGGCAGAAGATCACAGGCAGGTTTTGCAGGGCAACGTCGTGGATCACCTGGTCGTAAGCCCGCTGCAGGAAAGACGAATAGACATTGCAGAATGGGATCAATCCCCGGGCGGCCAGTCCGGCGGAAAAGGTAACGGCGTGCTGCTCGGCAATGCCGACATCAAATCCCCGTTCAGGGATTTCCTGCATGAGGAGGTTCAGGGAGCATCCCGTGGGCATGGCAGGGGTGATGCCCACAATGTCAGGATTCATCCGGGCAAGCTCAAGGATTGTTTTCCCAAAAACGGTCTGATATTTTGGGGGTTGGTTTTTTTCTTTGGGGCTTACTACGCTCTGGCCTGTAAGTTTGTTGAAGAAACCGGGGGCGTGGAACCTGGTCTGTTCCTTTTCGGCAAAGGAATATCCTTTCCCTTTAACCGTAACAATATGAAGCAGTTTTGGGCCCTTGATGTCTTTGAGGTCGTTGAGGATGCGGGTCAGGTGATGGACATCATGGCCGTCGATGGGTCCAAAGTACCGGAAGTTGAAGGATTCGAACAGGTTACTTTGTCTAAACACAGTGGTTTTTATGGCGCCTTCCACCTTCTGTATTATGCCGCGGGCGTCGGGCCCAAATTTGCTCAGGGTGCCCAGGGCGTTCCATATCTCGTCCTTAAGGCGGTTGTAGGTTTTGGAAGTGGTAATATCGGTGAGGTATTCCTTCAGGGCGCCGACATTCTTATCGATGGCGATGCCGTTGTCGTTGAGGACCACCAGGAGGTTTGTGTTTGCAACTCCAGCGTGGTTGAGGGCTTCAAAGGCCATCCCTGCGGTGAGGCTTCCGTCGCCTATTACGGCAATGTGTTGTCTTTCCTCATCTCCCTTTAGGCTGGAAGCCATTGCCATACCCAGTGCTGCCGATATGCTTGTAGAGGAATGCCCTGTTCCGAAGGCATCGTAGGGGCTTTCGGTTATTTTTGGGAAACCACTGATGCCCTTGTACCGTCGGTTGAAGTGGAAGCGGTTTTTCCTTCCTGTGAGGATTTTGTGGGGGTATGCCTGATGGCCGACATCCCAGATGATCTTGTCGTGGGGGGTGTTGAAAACGTAATGGAGGGCCACCGTAAGTTCGACCACACCCAGGCTGGAGGCAAAATGTCCGGGGTTGCTGCTGACCGACTCAATCAGGAATTGCCTGATCTCTCCGCAAAGGGTCACCAGGTCATCCTGCGAAAGTTTTTTCAGGTCAACGGGTGAATGAATGCAATCCAGAAGCGGAGTATTTGGTGAATCGGCCATTGGAACATCAGAAGGTTTTACACTGGCAAAGATAATGAAGAATTTGCCTTTTTTTTTCCTTAGGATGAATTGGTGTCCATTTAATGCATGGGAATCAGAACCCCTATACAGAGCGCATTATTCAGAGGCCATGTAATTTTGAGGAATGTATTTGTCGAGGGTCTGCTCTTCAAAATAGGCCTTAAACTGCAGGGTGACATCCTTGATCAGGCCGCCCATAAGGCATTTGTCGAAGGGGCAGATAGGCCTGTCGAGGGGGCATTCGGGGGTTTCAATTTTGCCTTCGATGGCTTCATAAATGTTCAGAATAGAGATTTCTGCAGGGGGTTTATTCATCTTAAAGCCTCCGTTGGGCCCCCTTACGGATTTTAAGTAGTTGAACTTTACAAGTTGCTGAAGCACTTTTGCCAGGTGGTTGCGCGAGGCACCCATCTCTTCAGCAAGC
>JAAYLH010000137.1 GCA_012521995.1 Bacteroidales bacterium
AGCCTCGACTTGCCCCCAAGCTCGCGGGCGTGAAGCTTCAGGTTCATCTTCGTCGACGAGATCAGCCAATCGTTCAGCTCCTTAAGCCGCTTGTCGTCGTCGATGAGCTTGCGGCTGTATATTTGCCTCTTCCGGTAATTGGCTCCAAACATCAGGTAAAAGATCATTCCTGCCATAGGAACAAAAACCGCCAGCAAAAGGTAAGCCAGCGATTTGTTGACGTTGCGCGTGTCATAAATGATTCTGAGGCAAACCGCCATCAGCGCCAGCACGTATGCAATTTTTATGATTAGCCCTGTATTCATCTTGCCTTTTGTAAACCCCTTTCGGGGAAAAACGGACTTCCTTCTTCCTGATTTCAGAAATTGGGCAATGGATTGCCATTCCTTGTTAAAACGTATAGAGCCTTTGCCGTGATCCAGCGTGACCAGGCACCTTTTTTTTCACTATTGACAAGCATCTTGCCATTGAACGAATTTTCCAGTTTCCATCTCCCTTCGGGTCCTTGTTTCTTTTCCAGGATGGCTAAAGCTGCCTGCATCCTTGGGTCACGATAACCCAAACTTACAAGGATTTCAAGAATCTCCAGGATGTCGGTCTGGTACATCAGCGGAAACCCGGGTTTGAGCCAGCCCGGTTTTGAAACCTTTTCCAGGTCGTGGCTTTTTTTGAAGAGGTGATGAATGAGCAGAAATTCAGCAAGGGTTTTTATCTTGTCCTGAACTTGGGCATTTCGTTTATCAGGGGGGATTTCTGCCAGGGCCTTTAACGACTTCACCACACCCATATGGCAGGAGTGCTTCCCATAACACATTTCAAATCGCTTGTAGGGCCAGTCGGCAGGAAAGTCGGCTGCCCCGTCATCGGCCCGCTGGTAGCGGCAGATCCAGTCGATGCCCTTCTGTACGCCCTCATCCTCCAGCATGCCCAGCCTGATCAGGCTCCACACCATATTACCCGTCAGGCACGGAATGACCTCCGAAGGTCTTCCCCCCGGGCTATTTCCTGACTTGTTGTAAGCAAACCCAAAACGTTCCTGCTCCTGCGAATTTTCGAGGATAAAATTGCATGTCTTCCTTACCCGCTCATCTTCTGGATTGGCAAAATGCTCGGCCAGGATCATCAACTGCCATACCGCTCCCGTAAATTTCTGATGATAAAAACGAAGAGGCACTGCCCACGATCCGTCCGCATTCTGCTGGGAAAGAATCGCTGGAACAAGCCCCCTGAGCATAATATCCTCGCGGGCTTGCCTTACCTGCGAATCTTGTTCTTTTTTTTTCAGCAGCCGGGTGAGTGAATAATAAACCACCGAAGGCTGCCCTGGTTGAAGCAGCCATTCCAGCACCCCGTTTCGATTTTTGATGAACTCATCCAAGATCATTGATACTGAAAGGCTTTCCGGCAGGAATTCAGATCCCGCTTTAGCCTCCTTCAAATATAAGGATTATTTAAATACAGGCTGACCATAAACATTTTACTGAAAGGTCTTTGACATGCTCCCCCCTGGATCACAAGCCTTTTTCTTTTTTGTTTTTTTACCTGCACAAACCCTGTTTCAGGGATGAAAGGGGTTCGTCAATACAAGGCAACTCCTCCTTTACTTGGCCGTTTAAAAACGGTTAAAATACGGAGATGGTAGGGAGATGGTACGGAGATGGTAAGGTGAAAATCCACCTTGGGCAGGAAATAGAAGAAGGCGAAAAGTTTGAATCACGTCCGGGGCGATAGGGGGATGAAAAAAAAGAATGAACCTGCTTGAAGTAATTAGGGTTAAAGGAAACATCAGTAATAAGGCGGCAATTTTTATGTAACTTCGCAGCTGGAAAACCCCATAATTGTTGGCCTATGCGGATTGATATCCTGACCATATTCCCGGGCATGTTTGAGGGGCCTTTTTCGCACTCCATCATAAAGCGGGCTGTGGAAAAGGGCCTGGCAGAGATTCACCTGCACGATATTCGCGATTACGCGATATCCAAGCATAAAAACGTGGACGATTATCCCTTTGGGGGCGGGGCCGGCATGGTGATGATGGTGGAACCCATCGACCGCTGTATTACGAAACTGAAAAGCGAACGCAATTATGAAGAGGTGATTTACCTGAGCCCCGACGGGGAATTGCTGACCCAACCCCTGGCCAACCGCCTTTCTGTCATGGGCAACCTGATTTTGCTGTGCGGGCATTACAAGGGCGTGGACGAGCGGGTGCGCGCGCATTTCATCACCCGCGAGATCTCGGTGGGCGACTATGTGCTTTCGGGCGGAGAACTGGCTGCCGCTATTCTTACCGATGCCATGCTAAGGCTGATCCCGGGGGTGCTGGGCGACGAGACCTCGGCCTTGTCCGACAGTTTCCAGGACGGGCTGCTTTCGCCGCCTGTTTATACCCGCCCTGCCGATTACAAGGGCTGGAAAGTGCCCGATGTGCTGCTCTCGGGCCATGAACGGAAGATTCTCGAGTGGCGCCATGAGCAGGCCGTCCAGAGAACCCGCGATCGCCGCCCCGGCCTTCTTGATGAGTAAAGTTTGGGGTTTGAGGTTCAATGTTTAAGCCCGCCTTCCGCAGACAGGATTAAGGATTAAGGATCAGGTATTTATGAAATTATTTTTCCATGTTCTCTCCTTTCCTTTAGATTTTCCCTGTTGTTTTCCTTGAAGTTTTTGAATGAGATGTAAGAGGGAATTTCGATGGGTTTTCAGAATTTCTGAAGAGAAATCAAAATATTTGGAGAAAGGGTTTTTTTAAATGAAAATATTTCTCTAAATTTGCACTCCTTTTCAGAACGCAAGAAAAATTATAAAATATACCGTACCGATGAACCAGAAGGAATTGATCAACTTTGTGCAGGACACCTTGATTGAACAGAAGGAATACCCTGCATTTAAAGCCGGTGACAATGTTACCGTTCATTATAAAATCAGGGAAGGCAACAAGGAGCGTATCCAGCCATTTCAGGGCGTAGTAATTCAGCGCAGGGGCGCCGGTGCTACCGAGACTTTTACCGTCCGCAAGATTTCTGGCAACATTGGTGTTGAGCGTATCTTTCCAATCAACTCACCCTTTATTGAGAGAATTGACCTCAACCGCCACGGGGTGGTTCGCAGGGCGCGTATCTTCTACCTTCGCGAGCTGCGTGGTAAGAAAGCCAGGATCAAAGAAAAAAGGATGTAAGCATATTTTCATCCTCACTATATTTATCAGCCCTTTCGCGAGGGCTTTTTTTTTATCTGCCCGCGCCCATGCATCCCGGAAAAGGGGGGGAGGCAGCAAAACGAATGGCAGAACAGGGGTAAGGTTAAAAATTTCGTTTCCGGCTTGCCCTAGTAAGGCAGCAATGATTAATTTCGCAGAATTGTTTGATCACAATCAATTAACATAAAATCATTTTGTTATGAAGAAACTTATCGAATGTGTTCCCAATTTTAGTGAAGGAAGAGATATGGCGATCATTGACCGCATCACCCACGAGATTGAAGGGGTCGATGGGGTGAAGCTGCTGGATGTGGATCCCGGCAAGGCGACCAATCGCACTGTGGTGACTTTTGTGGGTACGCCTGACGAAGTCATTGAAGCCGCCTTTCGAGCCGTAAAGAAAGCCTCTGAGCTGATCGACATGAGCAAGCATAAGGGTGAGCATCCGCGTATGGGGGCCACCGACGTATGCCCGCTTGTGCCTGTTTCCAATATCAGTATGGAAGAGGTGGTGGAATATGCCCGCAAGCTGGCCGAACGCATCGGTAAGGAACTTAACATTCCTGTGTATTGTTATGAGAATGCGGCTTTTGAGCCCAAGCGCCGTAACCTGGCCAATTGTCGCAGCGGCGAATATGAAGGCCTGCCCAAGAAACTATCCAATCCTGATTGGAAACCCGATTTTGGCCCTGCTGAGTTCAATGCCAGGGCCGGCGCCACAGCGGTTGGGGCGCGCGATTTCCTGGTGGCCTATAATATCAACCTGAACACCACCTCCACCCGCCGTGCCAATGCCATTGCCTTTGATGTGCGTGAACGTGGCCGCGTGAAGCGAACGGGAGACTCTATTACAGGTAAGATCGTTAAGGACGAAAAAGGCGATCCTGTTTACATTCCGGGAACCCTCAAGGCCGTAAAAGCCATTGGATGGTATATTGAGGAATACGGCATTGCGCAGATATCAATGAACCTCACCAACATCAGTATTACGCCCATCCACGTGGCTTATGATGAGGTATGGAAAAAAGCCGAAGAGCGTGGGGTGAGAGTCACGGGTTCAGAGCTCGTGGGCCTGGTGCCCAAGAAAGCCCTGATCGAAGCAGGAAAATATTTCCTGGCCAAGCAACAACGCAGCCTGGGGGTCTCAGAAGCCGAGATCATCAAAATCGCGGTGAAGTCGCTTGGTCTGGATGAGCTGAAGCCTTTCAACCCCAAGGAAAAGATCATTGAATATCTAATAGAGGAAGAGTCGGGTAAGAAGCTGGTGGACCTTGACCTTCAGGGTTTTGCCGACGAAACGGCCAGCGAATCGGTTGCTCCCGGCGGCGGTTCGGTATCAGCCTATGTGGGCGCCCTGGGCGTATCGCTGGGCACGATGGTGGCTAACCTGTCCTCGCACAAGCGTGGCTGGGATGAGCGTTGGGAGGATTTCAGCAAATGGGCCGAGAAAGGCCAGGCCATTAAGGATGAACTGATCTTCCTGGTGGATGAGGATACCCGTGCCTTCAACCGGATTATGGAAGCCTTTGGCTTGCCCAAGGGAACGGAAGAAGAGAAGAAGGCCCGTAAGGAGGCCATTCAGGCTGCTACAAAATATGCAATCGAGATCCCATACCAGGTGATGGAAACGGCCTATAAAGCCCTGGAGGTGATTGAGGCGATGGTGGAGAAGGGCAATCCGACCTCAGTAACCGATGCAGGGGTGGGCGCCCTATGTGTGCGTACCGCCGTGATCGGCGCTTATCTCAACGTGAAGGTCAATGCCATGGATCTCGAAGATAAGGCATTCGTAAGTCAGATTTTGGAGCAAGCCAATGAAATCCAGCTGGCAGCCCGACATAAAGAAGACGAGATCGTTAAACTGGTTGCCAAAAGGCTGGAAAAATAATGTTTCAGGTTTTCAGGTTCGTTTTATCAGTTCAAACCCTGATCTAGTATGCAAGGCATAAAGAGACCCACCCTACTGGTTAATAAAGGGAAAGCTCAGGCAAACATCAGCCGAATGCTCAGCAAGGCACGAGGGCATGGGGCTGTGTTGCGGCCGCATTTCAAGACCCATCAATCGCTCGAGTTGGGGCAATGGTTCAGGGAAGCGGGCGTGGATCAAATTGCCGTCTCTTCAGTATCTATGGCCCGGCAGTTTGTTGCCGACGGATGGAAGGACATTTTGATTGCCTTCCCCGTAAACCTTCGTGAAATGGACGAGATCAACATACTGGCAGCCACCACACGCCTGGGTCTTACAGTCTCGGCTCCGGGGGTTATGGCTCTGCTTGCCAAAGCCCTGAAAGCACCTGTCGAGCTATGGATGAAGGTGGATGTGGGCACCCATCGAACTGGCTTTGACCCCAAAAACCCGGATGCCATCCGCCTGGCCTTGCAACAGGCAGAAGCAAATTCACTGATCACCATGGCAGGTGTGCTGGCTCATGCAGGTCATACCTACCATGCCGGCACGCCCGCAGATATTCTTAAGATACACCAGGATTCCATGGGGTTGCTGAATGGCCTGAAGGCGTCTCTTGCTGATGCCTTCCCGGGAGGCTGTAAAATATCCTGGGGCGATACGCCATCCTGTTCCCTGTCGGAAAACTTTTATGGGGCTGATGAGTTGCGTCCGGGAAATTTTGTATATTATGACCTGATGCAGCATAACCTGGGTGCCTGTGGGCCGGAAGATATTGCAGTTGCCGTCGCTGCCCCGGTAGTGGCCCTGCACCCCGAGCGCAAGGAAATGGTAATATATTGTGGGGCAGTGCATTTATCAAAAGAACAAGGCAAAGATGCCATAGGCAATATCCATTACGGGCAAGTGGTCATGCTGAATAAAAGCGGACACTGGATCTTTCCGGATGAGGCCTGTTACGTAAACCGCCTCTCGCAGGAACATGGTGTTATTAGGCTTCCAGAGGCCCTGTGTCGGAAGTTCTCACCAGGTGAGCTAGCAGGCATCCTACCCGTGCATTCTTGCCTTACGGCTGATCTGCTGCGTGCTGATACCCGTTTTATTTAGCAGGGTGCCCGGCTTGCAGGAGTTGTTTTGCACGTTCCAGGGCCAGTTCAATGTTGAGGCAAACATTCTCTTCGCCCAGCATATCAATGATGCCTTCTTTCCTTAGGGCATCCAGGGGCTTGGGCTGAAGTCCTGAAAGTAAAACGTGAATGCCATGGTGCCGACCGCGGCCTATGAAGCTTTTCATGTTTTTCAGGCCCGTGGAATCAATGAAAGGAACGCGCCGCATACGGATGATGCGTATCTTTGGCTTGGTGCCCGACTGTTGCTCGGCTTCCTCAAATTTGTTGGCAATGCCGAAAAAGAAGGGGCCCTTGATCTGGAATACTTCCACTCCTTCTGGGATATCCAGGGTATCCTCGTCATCGGAGATGTGCGATTGTTCATCCTCCACCTGTCCTTTCAGCACTTCAATATCGGTGGTTTCCGACACCCTTCTCACAAAGAGGAATACTGCCATCAGCAGTCCAAACTGAATGGCAACGGTAAGGTCAATAAATACGGTAAGCAGGAAAGTGGTCAGCAGAACCGCTATATCGCTTTTGGCATTGCGGAAAAGCCCTTTGAAAGACCTCCATTCACTCATGTTATAGGCTACGATCACAAGGATTCCAGCCAGGGCCGGCAAGGGCACCAGGCGTGCAAGTTTCCCCAGGAACAGCAGGATCAGCAGGAGCACTAAGGCATGGATGATTCCTGCCATTGGTGTTTTTCCCCCGTTGCGGATATTGGTCATGGTACGGGCGATAGCCCCAGTGGCAGGGATACCCCCAAAAATGGGCGTCACGATATTGGCTACTCCCTGGGCAATCAGCTCAGTGTTGGGCCGGTGTCGATAGCCTGTAGCCCCGTCGGCAACCATGGCCGAGAGCAGGGATTCGATGGCCCCGAGCATGGCAATGGTGAAGGCAGGCATCAGCAGCATGCGGAACGTGGCGAAGTCAAAGCCAGGAAAAGAAGGTGCCGGGATGCCTGCACGGATCTCCCCAAACTTGCTGCCAATGGTTTCCACAGGCAGGTTAAAATAGGCTACGGCCAGTGTGGTGAGGACAATGGCCACCAGCGAACCGGGGATGACCTTGTTGATTTTTTGCCACAACAGGATAATCAGGACTGTACCTGCGCTGATGGCCAGGGCATAGGGGTTGATGGTATGGAGATGATTGAAATAAAAGCCCCACTTTTCGACAAAGCTGGCGGGAACCTCACCCCCCCCCAGACCAAAAAAGTCCTTAATCTGGCTTGAGAAAATTATGACGGCAATTCCGCTGGTGAACCCGACGACGATGGGGTAGGGCATAAACTGGATGACACTGCCCAATTTCAGGAATCCCATGGCCACCAGCATAATGCCTGCCAGAAAGGTGGCGAGGATCAGGCCTTCCACACCAAATTGCTCAACGATGCCATAGACAATCACGATGAATGCACCCGTAGGTCCACCAATCTGAACACGGCTTCCTCCGAGGAAAGAGATCAGAAAGCCAGCAATGACGGCCGTGATCAGTCCTTTCTCGGGAGAGACCCCTGAGGCAATACCGAAGGCAATGGCCAGCGGAAGCGCCACAACCCCTACAATTATGCCTGCAGTAAGGTCAGAAAGGAATGTTTTCCGGTCGTACTGTCGGATAGTGGTGAAAAATTTTGGTGAGAACATTGTCCTGGTGATGAAAAAGGCTTGAAAATAAAGGTATTTAGGGCTTTTAGGCAAATATGGAATAAAATTAATTTGAAAACCCGCGCAAAATTAACTTTTTTGTTACGATATTAGCAAAGGTTTTTTGAGGCTTAAAGCATATTGCAATATATAACCAACACGAAACCAATGGAACACAAGAGTTTACCTCAACTATTCGAAACAAGTGTAAAGAAATTTCCCGAAAACGTCCTGTTGTGGGAGAAGAAAACCACTGAATACCGTGGGATGACTTACCAGGAAGTTTATGATCGGGTGTTGCTATTGGCTGGGGGCTATCTGACCCTAAATGTTCAGAAAGGCGACCGCGTAGCCCTTGTATCAGAAGGAAGGAATGACTGGGTTATTGGCGAACTTGCTCTTTTGTACTGCAATGCAGCCAGTGTACCTCTTTCCGTGAAGCTGGAAGAGCCGGGCGATTTAATTTTCCGCATCAATCACTCTGCCTGCAGGGGGGTAATTGTTTCGGGCAACCACAAGCAAAAGATCTTTAACATCATCGACCAGCTTCCAAGCGTAGAGTTCATTCTCCTGCTGGATCCACCTGAAGAGCCCATTACGGATGCCGACCTTAAAGAAAAGGTTGTGCTTATTGATGAGCTTCTTGACAAAGGTGAGGTATATTTGAAGGACCACCGTCGGGAACTGGAGGAAATCAAGGACAGTGTAGGCCCCAATGACTGTGCCAATATTTGCTATACTTCAGGGACCACGGCAGACCCCAAGGGAATCATCCTGACCCATTTGAATTACCTTGCGAATGTTGAACAGGCCTCGGCCATTTTCGATGTCCCGTCTTATTTTACTTCGCTGCACATTCTTCCGTGGGACCACAGCTTTGCCCATACGGTAGGGATTTATGCCCTGATACGTAACGGTGCCAGCCTTGCCTCGGTAAAGGTAGGCCGCACTGCCAACGAAACCCTTCGGAATGTGCCGGTTTGTATTAAGGAGGTGAAGCCCTATTTCCTGCTCAGTGTGCCTGCACTTGCAAAGAACTTTCGCAAGAACATAGAAAAAGGCGTGAAGGACAAAGGAAAATTTGCCTGGGGCTTGTTTAATTTTGGCATTAATTTGGCCTATTCTTATAACCGGGAGGGTTTTAATAAGGGCCAAGGCTGGAGGATCATTCTCAAGCCCTTTTATTCAATCTTGGATGCCATTCTGTTTAAGAAAGTCAGGGAAAACTTCGGGGGGCGTCTTAAGTTCTTTGTGGGCGGGGGCGCCCTGCTCGACATTGAGCTGCAGAGGTTCTTTTATGCTATTGGCATCCCGATGTATCAGGGCTATGGCCTGACAGAAGCCTCTCCTGTAATTTCTTCCAATACCCCCGATTTCCATAAGCTGGGTTCTTCGGGCAAGGTAGTGCCTTGGCTCGACCTGAAGATCTGTGGGGATGATGGACGTGAGCTGCCTATGGGGGAGCAGGGCGAAATTGTCATACGCGGTGATAACGTGATGGCGGGTTATTGGGACAATGAAAAGGCCACGGAGGAGACCATCAGGGATGGTTGGTTGTATACGGGTGACCTGGGCTACCTCGATAAGGACGGTTATCTTTATGTCCTGGGGCGCAGTAAAAGCCTGCTCATCGCCAGCGATGGTGAGAAATACAGTCCGGAGGGAATTGAAGAAACCATGGTAGAGCAGATCTCCTTCTTTGACCAGATCATGCTTTATAACAATCAGAACCAGTATACGGTGGCTCTGGTGGTGATCAATAAGCTCAAGCTGAAGGACTTCCTCCAGAAGCACAAGCTGATGATTGACACTGAATCAGGGCAGACCGCTGCCCTGGTGAAAATGCGCGCAGAAATTGATCGCTTCATGCCTGGCGGGGACTTTGGGGGGATGTTCCCCACACGCTGGCTGCCATCTGCTGTGGCTTTCCTTGATGAACCCTTCTCGGAGCAGAACAAGCTGATGAACAGCACCATGAAGATCGTTCGCCCTGCCATCGTGAAATATCATAAGGAAATACTGGATTATCTATACACGCCCGAGGGCAAGGAACTGCTTAACCCCAAAAACATGGAGGTGATGGCCAGACTGAGTTAATGGGCTGGTGACGCTTGTTCTCCAAGTGATTATTTTCTGAATCCTATTGCGCGCCGGGCCTCTTCGCCTGGTGCTTGCTTAATGGCAGGCGCTGCCTTATGGATATCTTCATCCGTTAGAGTGATGAACTCCTCATTGGAGATATCCACAAGTTCAACGATACGGTCTGACTGGTTTTGAATGGCCTTTTCAAAAAGGTTTCTCACCATTCTTCCATTTCCAAAATAGCTGTCGCGGTTCCGGAATGTTTCTTCCATGATTGTCAGTACAGCCTGCTCTGCCTCTGCTGATAAGAGGTAATTGCGCGTTTTGGCGATGCGGCAAAAGATATCCTTCAGCTCCAGGGGGGTGTAATCCTTGAACTCAAAGGTCTTGGAGAAGCGTGATTGTAAGCCTGTATTGGACTCAAAGAAGTGGTCCATTTCCTTTGGGTAGCCTGCGAGGATAACCGCCAGGCGCTCACGGTCATCTTCCGTGCGCTTGAGGAGAGTCTGAATGGCTTCCGGGCCGAAGTCATTTTCTCCGCCCGATGCCAGGGCATATGCCTCATCGATGAACAGGATGCCATCCATTGCCGAGTCGATAACCCTGGTGGTTTTCTGTGCTGTCTCGCCCACATAACGGCCTACCAATCCTGAGCGGTCCACCTCTACAACGTGTCCTTTAGCCAGTAAGCCCAGCGAACGGAAGATCCGGCCCATCAGCCTGGCAACGGTGGTTTTGCCTGTTCCGGGAGGCCCAACAAATACAGAATGCAGCATGATGGGTTCAACAGGAAGATTACGTTCCATACGTTTTTTTGCCACCTTCATATGCTTGGCCAGACGGATAACGTCTTGCTTGACGGATTCGAGCCCTATCAGCTCGTTTAATTCATTAAGTATGGTTTCCAGGGGCACTTCCTTGTTGTCATCAAAATCTTTCTTAACCACTTCAGTGACATCCTCTTCAATGATGAGCATAAGATCCTCATCATTCACATCGGGAAGGTCAGCCAGGCGCAAGGCTTGCTGGGAAGTGATTTTTTCAAACAAATTGCGAACCAGGCGTGCATTCCCAAAGTTGTCATCCTTTGAGCGGAAAATAAAATCGAAATAGCGTTCCAGTTTTGCTTCCGCTTCTTCAGTCATGATGAACTGATTCTTATGGGCCATGGACCTGAAAATGGCCAGCAGTTCGTCAGGCTGGAAATCCTCAAAGTGGAAAAAGTTCTTGACCCTTGACTCAAAGCCGCTGTTGGAAACAATGAGCTCTTTCATTTCCTCGGGATAGCCTGCCATGAATACCACCAGGCGGTCGCGGTCCGCATCCATACGCTTGATCAGGGTGTCGATGGCTTCCTGGCTGAAGTCGTTCTGGGAGGAGGGAGTCAGGGCATAGGCCTCGTCAATAAACAGCACCCCGTCGAGGGCCGAGTCGATCACTTTGTTCGTTTTGATTGCGGTGTCACCAATATAGTTTGAAACCAGTTGACTGCGGTCCACTTCTACAAGGTGTCCTTTATTCAGGATACCCAGTGATTTGAAAATCTGTGCCATCAATCTGGCCACGGTGGTTTTTCCTGTTCCGGGGGAACCCTCGAATACAGCGTGCCAGGTTTTATGACCTGTTTCTATTCCCATTTCCCTTCGCTTGGCCAATATCTTATGCTCCTTGAGCATTTTATTCACTTCTTGCTTGATACGGGTCATTCCGATCAGGCTATTTAGTTGGTTGAGCGTATCTTCGAGGCTTTGCTGGGATTCCTCATCAACTTCAGTGCCCAGACCTTGTTCAAAACCCACAGGCGTGCCGGAACTGCCTTTTTTTCCTGAGCTTTCTGCAATTTCCTTTTCGGCTTCGGCTAGCATTTCATTGACATAATCGTTATCCGGTTCTTTTTCCAGGCTGAGCTTATAAAAGAAACTGGCAGTCTTGAAATCCCTGAACTCATAACAAAGGGTCCCCAGCATGGCCCAATACTCCTTGTCGGAGGGTTCGTAATTCTCAAACAACCCACGTTTGGTAGAAGCGACGATCTTAAAGACTTCCTCGTCTTTTCGCTCGTCCAATGAGGTGAAATAATTTTCCAGGTAGGCCATTTCCTTAGGCATCAGCTTCATGGCTTTGTAAAAACATTCTCTTGCCTTTCCGGTCTCACCCTGGATAGAATAAATAAGCCCCATGCGGTTGAGGGAGAGGGCAAAGTCAGGGGCCACTTCCAGGGCCTTCTGACAATACTTTAAGGCTTTGTCATACTTCTCTTCCTTGTAAAACTTGTAAGCGGTATTGTCGTTATTTATGGCTTCCTGCGGGATGCCTGCAAAGTCAGGATCAACTTCTTCCTCAGGTTCTTCATTTTTTTCGAGTTCCTGGGTGAGGAGCTGGCCCTGCATTTGTTCTAGTTCTTCAATGGATGTTTCTTTACGCTTCTGAGCCAGTTTCTTCACGATGTCTTCGGAGGGCTGCGACATCATAATAAACCAGCGGTCGCCAATATAATTTGCAAAAGTAAGCCTGAAGCCTTCTTTAAGTTTCTCGCGGAAGCCTTTTTCGGGGAAATCATTGGCTGTATACCAGTGCTGGGTGCGGAAAGGCAATCCCTTAACGCCAACAACCACAAATATGTCGCGGTCCCAAAGGCCTTTCCCCTGTGCCAATTGCCAGACATCAAACATATTGTCCCAAGATTTCTGCAGCCCTTTTTCAGGAAACTCCCTGTAGGTTTCCACCTTTTGTTCCATTATCCCGCTTCCCTTTGAGCAAACCACCACCCATTGTTGCTTCCCAAAGGAAATGTTGGTGATAAAATAGCCCTGGCGGGCCAGCTTGTTGATGTCGCTTTCAGGAAACTTCCGGCTGGTTACGATCTTTTGTTCCCCATATACAAGCTCGGGTGTGGAGAACACAACCCATACATCATTTTGCCAGGTGAGCCAGCTAATTGAATTCCCCTTTCTGATGATTTCATTGACTTCCTTTTCCGGAAATTCGGGATTGATCAGCCAGGACTGCTCCGAACTACTGAAATCCTGAGCATTGGTCATCACCCAACCGGAGCCGTCGTAACACACAAAACCTACAGGTTCATGGTTCTGCCAGAATTGATTGTCAATATCTGATTGGGGAAAAAGGGGGCCCTGTGAAAAAGAATAGCGAGATGCGTACATAAAATGGCCGTATTAAAAAATGATGAAGTACGACAAATGTAAAAAGCTTTGCCAAAAATACGGGCAGTCCAAAAACATTTCTTAAGAGAATTACTGAAAAAAAAGTACGGGGGCAGGTCATTCCTGATTATTGGGTAATTTTGCCTGTGGAAAATTTTGAACCCAACATCCCTGCAATCATTGCAGACCTTCGAATAGAGGAGTACTCCTATTATCTTCCCACGGAACGGATTGCCTCCTTTCCCCTGGAACAGCGCGACCAGTCGAAATTGATGGTTTCTCAGGGCGAGGAAATTACCGAATCACGCTTTGAGCAGATTGGTTCGTATTTACCCCGGGGAAGCCTTTTGGTGCTTAACAATACGCGTGTGGTTCAGGCCCGGCTTGAGTTCTTCAAAGAGACCGGAGCACGCATTGAGATTTTCTGCCTTCAGCCCCTTCAGCCTGTTTCCGACGTGCATATGGCCCTGGGCCTTACCAGCCCTGTGCACTGGCAGTGCTTGGTAGGCAATGCCAAGCGCTGGAAATCTGGGGTGATGAGCATCGAAAACCCAGCTTTGGGACTGTGCCTTAATGCCCGTCAGGTTTCCCGTAGGCGTGAGGAGTTTGAAATCGCTTTTTCGTGGAAGCCTGATCACCTGAGTTTTGGGGAAGTACTGGAGCTGGCAGGTCAAACCCCTTTGCCACCCTATATCACCCGAAAGGCTGAGGAAAAGGATAAAATCACCTATCAGACGGTTTATGCTAAAGATGATGGCTCGGTCGCCGCTCCAACCGCTGGCCTGCATTTTACTCCCCGGGTATTTGAGGCCCTTGCCCGAAAGGATATTAAAGCCCGATTCCTGACTTTGCATGTAGGAGCAGGAACCTTTAAGCCTGTCTCATCGGAAACCATTGGCGGGCATGCCATGCACAGCGAACAATTCCAGGTCAATCGCCCATTGCTGGAAGCCCTGGAGAATTCCAGGGGTGCTGTCATTAGCGTGGGGACTACCAGCATGCGAACCCTCGAAAGCCTATACTGGCTGGGCGTTAAGCTGATGGAAGGCTACCGCCCTGACAATGCCCGTTTTATTGTCAATCAATGGGAGCCTTACCTGATGAAAACCACGGTAACTGCAGGGCAAGCCATTGCGGCAATTCTTCGTTTTCTTGATCAGGAAGGCCTGGAAACACTGCATGGCGAGACCTCGTTGATTATTGTGCCCGGCTATTCTTTTCAACTGGTGGATGTGCTGATCACCAATTTTCATCAGCCCCGCAGCACCCTCTTACTCCTGGTGGCTGCCTTTGCAGGACCTGCCTGGAAGGATGCCTATGCCTTTGCCATGCGAAACAATTTCCGTTTTCTGAGCTATGGCGACAGCTGTCTCTTCTTTCGCAACCGCAATCAATAAAACCAAAGAAATAACCTTATTAAACTTTTGATCCAGTGGATGTATTTGGAAAGGCTTTCAGGGATTATCTCGATGGCGACAGCAAGGCCGTGATCAGGGTATATCTTGACGTTTCCGAGCCTGATGATTTGCCTGTGTCCTATTTTTTTCGAACCTATAAGGAGATGCCCCTCTGGGAACAAATGGCCCTGGACGCCTGCCGCGGAAGGGTATTGGATGTGGGGGCTGGTGCAGGTGCACATGCATTGGATCTGCAGCAGCGGGGTTTGGAGGTGGTAGCCATTGACCTCTCGCCAGGTGCTGTGGATATCATGAAGGCAAGGGGCGTAAAAAATGCCATCTGCCAGGATTTCTTTGTTTTCGGGGAAAAAAGTTTTGATACCGTGCTATTCCTGATGAACGGGGCCGGAATGGCAACAAATCTGGAAGGCCTGCAACAGCTGTTCCGTCATACAAAAAAATGGATGAATCCGGGAGGGCAGATCTTGGTGGAGTCAACGGACCTTATTTATCTTTTTGAAGAAGAGGATGGCAGCTACAGCATCCCCCTGGGTGAGCGTTATTACGGGGAAGTAGTTTACCAGTTGGAATACAAGGGCAGGAGGGGGGAGTCCTTTCACTGGTTGTTTGTCGATCCGGATAACCTTTCAGATGCGGCCGAAAGGGAAGGGTTCTCAGTGGACTTTCTTTTCCTTGGGGAGGATCATAATTATGTTGCTCGACTGATATTGGAAACCAAGGCATAGAATGAAAAAAGGCTTTGAACGCAAGATCATCACGACGGCCGATGGCTCGCATACCCTTGAACTGGTAGGCATGGACGAGCATTACCATTCCACTTTCGGGGCCGTTCAAGAAAGCCGTCACGTATTTATTCGCCATGGCTTACTGCGCATTTCTGAAAAAGAAACCCATGTGAATATTCTGGAAGTGGGCTTCGGAACAGGCTTAAATGCGGTTTTGACCCTTCTGGAATCTCAAAAACGGGGTGCCCTGGTGCATTATTTCACCCTGGAGCCTTTTCCCCTTGTGAAGGAAGAATATGAGCTGCTCAACTACCCTGAAGTCCTCACAGAAGGGCAGGGAAGGGGCTCTTTTCTGGCTCTCCATCAAAGTGATTGGGAAAAGGATGTGGAAATTGCACAAGGCTTTGTTTTTTACAAATCAAAAGCAGGGCTTATGGAGGCAGTATTGCCCCTGGAATTGTTCAATCTGGTGTATTATGATGCCTTTGGACCCGATACCCAGCCCGGGTTATGGGACTTTGAAGTATTTGAAAAAGTTTATGGTTTGATGCGCCCGGGGGGTATTCTTGTAACTTACAGCGCAAAGGGAGCGGTGAGAAGGGCTCTAAAAGCCTGCGGGTTTCAAATAGAGAAACTTACAGGTCCTCCTGGCAAACGGGAAATGACCCGCGCCACAAAACCCCTTATCTGAAAAGTTTAAGGCAGTAAATCACAATCCTCTATCTTGGACATGTATTCAAAATCGTAGTTGTTTATTAAGACGAAACACTTATTTTTGTTTACTTTATGACCTTCAACCTTTAACCTTTCGCCTTTTCTATGACATCATACGGTCAGTTTGTCATTCGCGTTTACGGCATCGGGATCCACAGAGATCACCTGCTGGCCGTGGATGAATACTGGTTCAACACCCTGATGACCAAATTCCCTGGCGGAGGACTGGAATATGGTGAAGGGACCATCGATTGTCTGAAAAGAGAATGTATGGAGGAGTTTGGACAAGAGGTGGAGGTGCTTGAACATTTTTACACCACCGATTTTTTCCAGGAGACCCGTTTCATTCCAGGGAATCAACTGATCAGCATTTACTACCTGATTTCCATTAAAAATCCTGATGCCATTCCCGTCAGTGTTAAGCCGTTTGATTTTGAGAAAAAGGAAGGCGCTATGTCCTTTCGCTGGATTCCGCTCCGTAGCCTGAGCCCCGGTGATTTTACCCTGGCTGTTGACAAGCGGGTGGTAGAAGAGTTTTTGGAAAGGAGGAATGGGAAACAGGCTTAGGCGGCAGTTTAATCAAAGCAATTAAGCCATCTTCTCCAAATCATTTTCCATAAGCAATTTATTGCAGGGAAGAAAGCCGCTAATTTAAGGCTAAAATACTGTATGTCAGCGAGAGGGAGAGTCAGTCAAAAATATCCTCAGGTTTTTTTGGATAGGAAGGATAAGCAATCGTTTTTCAGGATCTGAAGAAGAGCCTATGTAGATTTTATTAAATTTCCCGGAAAAAATAACATACGTGAAATACATAGGGCAAAAGGAAAGTGGGGGGAGGAGGATTCGAACCTCCGAAGGCTTAGCCAACAGAT
>JAAYLH010000138.1 GCA_012521995.1 Bacteroidales bacterium
GCTGATCGAAAGGGTGTACTGCCCGCTGGCAGGTGCCCGCAGACCCAGGGTAAACTCAGTGTCCTCATTGATTTGGGGGACGCTGTTGATGGCTACCTGGACCTGATCGGAAGTTTGTGAGAACAACTGGGGTACATCAGCACTGAAACTAAATAATTTCAAAGCATCTGTCCTGTCGCGGCTCATTTCGCTTTCATTCAGAATTCGCAGGGTGGTTTTATCAAAGTAATTGCCTTGGGATAATCTTATTATTAAGTTGTCAGGAAATTCCTGATCCTTAAGGAAGGTTCCCCCGTGAGTGCGCCAGGAATTGGAAAAAGTATAGGGCTGGTCATTTGCCTCCACTTTGGCCAGTGCAAAAAAGCCTTGATTTGCAGGAACGAAATAATTCGTTGATGTTTCGATTCCATCGACAGTAACATACCCTGCACCACCATCTTTGTTGGTGTCGTATATGTATGCAAAAACATCCTGGAATTGGGTTTTGTTAGCCAACCGCCAGTCAATTGCAGAAGGATAAGGATTACCCAGCAGGTTCCACCCTGAATTATAGGTCCATTCCTTGGTGCCGGTTCCCGGGTCGCTGTTTTTCAAAACAAATGCAACATCGCCAGTGTTCAGGGTTCCTGCAAATAACCTCGTGGCTGTTAGCTGATAAGCCACCAGGTAACCTTTACCTGGAATGAAATTAAGTCCCAGGTTGGTATTTTCAAAAGTGGGTGTTTCAGTGGTGTTTTTAAAATTCACCCAAGTGCCAGGAGATGTTTCCAGCCAGGCATAGAAATCAGAATCATCATTTACTGCGTTTGGAGCCCAGGCTTCATTGATGGCCTGTTCACTGACGGGTGACGAAAGAAAATGCCATCCATCGGTGCCATCAGCCCAGTTAGCAGCAGGGATGAAACGCTCCATTGTTGCGTCCACTCCCGTGGTGTTGTGAATGAGGGAGCCGCCGTCCTTAATCACCAAGCCGTCAGCGCCGGCGATGTTGGTGAGAGGGCCGGTGACGGTGACATTTCTGCCAAAAGTCACATTCCCAGAATTGGAAAAATTACCTCCAACAGATAAATCTCCGGTAAAACTTCCAAAATTCAAAGTAACATTTTCTTCAATGGTTAAATTACCATTAATGGTCAATGGGTTCGATCCTGCCGGAGAGGAAGTCCAGCTGCCTTCAGCACTTTCAAAGAATAAATTATAATATGTCCTGCCGCTTAACGCCATTGCTGGAGTTACTGAATTGTCTCCAACATATTTAAATGTGCTTCCAGCTTCAAGAGTTAAATTATTTAAGGGTGTAGCAATACCACGGGTTGAGTTGTGGGTGTATGTCCCACCGTCTTTAACCTTCCAGGTTGCGCCAGACTGGAACGCCCAACCACCTGTTGATCCTGTGACGGCCATTCTTAACAATCCATTCGCATATACAATAAGATCGGCTCCGTCTTCATCGAGGCCTTCTCCATTGCCAAGGGTAAAAGTCACCCCAGTACCTTCAATTACTAAAGTGCCATGAATGCCTAACTGGTCCACCTGCAAGGTTTGATCAACCGTAACATTATGACCTACGAGAATTCCAATGTTATTGGATTCATAGGTTGGGATTATCAGGGCATCGATCCAAACAGCTCCATCGGACGATTGCTCCCAGGTGTCCGTTGAATGCCACAAGCCGCTTTGTTTTGTCCTGAAATAATCCGTAATGGGATTTGCGTTTGTGCCAGCTTCCGCTTCAGGCACATTCCCATCAGTTTTATAATTAATGGTTGAACCTGTTCCGTTGTAAGGATAAATCTTGAAATAGTAGGTTGTTGAAGGGGTTAAGCCTGAAAACTGGTAGGTTCCTTCACCGGCAGCTACGTTTTTCACCAAACTACCATCTGGTTCAGGGGTGCCATCAACCGGTGCGGCAATAGAAGCAAAACCCTCATCACTACCCTTAATCAGGTAAAAGTCCGCATCTGAATCCATCCAGCTCACGGTAATGGTTGAATGGGAATTGGCGGTGGCAGAAAACCCGGTTACGTGGGCGGTAGGTTCTTGTGCAGGTTCTCCTCCAGAATAATCGGTGAGGAGGATATCATCTATATTCAAGCGTTGATTGGCGGTGCCAGATTCAGTCGCTCGTTTTATTCTAATCCTTACATTACCTTCAAGGTTTAATACCTCTGAAAAGGTTTGTACTACATCGGTTGTTGGCGCTGTAAAGCTACTGCCAATTTGAGTCCATGTTGTGCCCCCATCAGTGCTATACTCAACTTTCCAATCCCCCTGAGCATCGGTTCCATATCTGCGATATAAGAAAGAAACCACCCCAACACCAGTTGTTTTATTTGCCAACATAGTCATCGAAGATGTTCCGTATCCTCTTAATCTGGCAGATCTGACACCATTTTTCCAGTCAGATGCATCAGTACCAATTAATGCTTCGGTCATATCCCAATCAAGCCCACTAAGGTTTACTGTTCCTGATGCATAGGCGATCTTGGTTTCTCCGGCCCCTTCAAAGTCCACCAAATAACCTTCCGGAATTGGGATTGTAACCTCACCACTTACTGCCACGTTTACTTCGGGTGCGCCACCACCTGCTACCAAAACATTACCCGAATATGTGTTAACGCTTAATCCCGAAGCCAGCCTTACCCAA
>JAAYLH010000139.1 GCA_012521995.1 Bacteroidales bacterium
GAAAATGACTAAAATATCGAAAACCAGCACGTACCAGCGTGGCAAAAACCGGTTATAATAACGGCTGTAAAGCCTCAAAAACAACCTATACAAGCGTGTGTTCTGAATCTTCATATTGCCAAGCTGGGGAGGAAAGAAATCCGCTTTAAGGATTCAACTACAAAATTAAACGAAAAAACGGAAAAACCGTTAATAAAAAACGATTGGTCCATCGTGAAATTGCTTTCACAAATCCCTTTATGAATATAACATTGGGCTTTATCATTTATTACCAATTGTTCCCAATGCTTTGCGTTTATTTCAAATGAAATATTTGTCGCATTCTTTCAGCGATGCGTTCCTTTTCCGGTGCTGTCATATTGGAACCGGAAGGCAGGCAGAGCCCTTTTTCAAAGAGCTTCTCGGCTACCTGACCACCAAAATAAGGATTTCCTTCGAAAACAGGTTGCAAATGCATAGGTTTCCAAAGGGGGCGTGATTCGATGTTACGGGCCTCCAGCGCTTGCCTGATATCCTCACGGGTAATGCCCCCAGTCATTTGTGGGTCGATCAGCAGGGTTGTCAGCCAGCGGTTGGAAAAACAACCTTTGGGTTCATTCAGGAAGCGTATCCCTGGAATTCCTCCCAGCAACTCCTGGTAAAAGCTAAAAATTGCCCTGCGCTGTTCAATGCGTTGCGGCAGTACCTGCATTTGTCCCCGTCCGATTCCGGCCAGCACATTGCTCATCCGGTAGTTATACCCGATGTGGCTGTGCTGGTAATGGGGGGCTGGGTCGCGGGCCTGGGTGGCCAGGAAGCGGGCCTTTTGGATCAGGGCCTCGTCAGCAGAAAGCAGGGCACCACCCCCGCTGGTGGTGATGATCTTATTGCCATTGAAACTTAATATGCCCAGCTTGCCAAAGGTACCGCACTTGCGGCCATTGAGTGAAGAGCCCAGTGCTTCAGCGGCATCTTCCACAATGGGGATATCGTAGTGCTGAGCAATGGAAATGATCTCATCCATCCTGGCTGGCATGCCATAGAGGTGCACCGGGATGATGGCTTTGGGTTTTTTCCCTTTTGAGGTCAGGTCTTTTACCGCTTGCTCCAAAGCATCGGGACACATATTCCAGGTCTCATGTTCGCTGTCAATAAAGACCGGCACTGCTCCCAGGTAGGCAATGGGGTTAGCGCTGGCCGAAAAGGTGAGGCTCTGGCAAATGACCGTATCACCAGGCTTTACCCCCAGCATAATCAGCGAAAGGTGCAGGGCTGCCGTGCCGCTGCTCAGCGCTGCCGCATGAGCTGAGCCCGTATATTCCTGAAGATCGCGCTCAAAACCATCCACATTAGGACCCAGGGGGGCTACCCAGTTGGTGTCAAAAGCTTCCTTTACAAATACTTGTTCTGTATCACCCATATGGGGTGAGGAAAGGTAAAGGCGGGGAGGGGTTTTGCTCAAAGCTAAGGAGTTAAGATTTAACGTGAAAACACAATTACCGATTATTATGCTTGTTTGAAAAAGTTTACAAATTTACATAAAAAGCCGGCTTGTATTCCCTCAGAGAGGTGATAAGAAAAGGCAAAATGAAGCCTGCAGTTGAGTGATCATTGTTTTGGTAAAACCCCTATTTTTTATTATGCCTTCTTTCCTTAAAGGTTTTTTGGGCCATCAGCACCAGACCCATAAGGGTCAGGATGCCCAGGCCACTGTCCAGAGGGGTGTCGTGGGGTTTTTGGTCCCCCGGAAGCCCGTGTCCCGGTGGATGGTGGGGTGGATTGCCCGGCTGCCCAGTGGTTGCGATAGGGAAAAAGCAAATAACAATGCATAGCAACAGGATTTTTATCCTGGCTTTCAAGGTGTAAATCTTTTTTTCTTTCTTGCTGCTTAAGCTGGCCAGGGATTTTTTCATATCACGAAAATCTTTTTGGAAACATTCCACCGCTTTCCCCTTATCCTTACAAAATAAACACCTGCTTCCAGGTTAAGGCTGATAGTATGCTGCCGCCCTTCATCCAGAGGTCTTGCCAATAGCAGTCTGCCCCCGGGATCGAAGACCTCCAGCGTTCTGCCACCTTCTTCCTTAGGAAAATTGAGACATAAAAGGCTTCCTGTGGCGTAAACCTCAACCGCCTCTTCCCTTATCTGTTGTCCTGTCCCCGTGGAGTTGCCAGACTTAAACCGCAGCTCAAACCGAAGGGGATCATCACCCGCTTCTGCTGTGAACAGATAAGGATTTTCCTGCTGCAACGAGTGTTCTGTATCCAGTTTATTGTCGTAAAGGAAAAGCGGGGCAGGGGTGTTGTTCTCCAGCAGGGCCATGCGGAAGGCATCGGCTTCGTTTTTCACTAACCCCTGGGGGATGACCTGATCAAGGTCTATTCCAGGCATACTGAAAACAGCAAGCTTCTCATTTTCCTTCAGGCTGTAAAACTGTGGTGCAAAGCCTTGCAGAAAATGTGCATCCCAGTAAGGCTGAAAGGTTTCTGTTGCAGAGGGATTGACCATCAGCAGGCTTTCCTGCTTTGAGGCGTTATCCTGTTCAAAGACAGCCAGCCTGATCGAACCACTGGCCTCAGGATTATCTGGCGGTGAACTCACATGGGCGCGTGCTGCAGCGGGGAGGATAAAATTAGCTGATGCCCCACCGGTAAGTTGCACCATAAAGCCCTGGCCGGCAGGGATGAATCCTCCTGGAGGCACCACCGTATAGCTTTTTGCCAACGCATCCCAGGTATGTGCATAGGCATTGATGTTTCTTGCCTGAAGATCGCCCCAAATGCCCGTGTCGTGATTCCAGCGCAAGCCGCTTGGATAAGGATTGCCCAGCAGGTTCCAGCCGCTGAAATCTTCCCCTTCCGTAAGGGTCAGTGTGCGGGTGATATCCCCAACCGTCAGATCCCCGGCAAAGGTTTTGGTGCCCCCTTGCTGATAGGCCACAAGATAGCCCTCACCCGGAATAAAACGATTCATCTCATGGATGGATTCTTTTTGATTCAGCCAGAGCTGTTGCGGCTCGCTCCAGGCATAAAAGTCATAATCATTGCCAGGGCCAGAGGGTGCCCACGCCCCTTCAATGGCCTGATTTTCAATAGGTGAGGAGATCAGGTGCCAGCCATCGGTGCAGTCGCTCCAGTTGGCTGCTGCCAGGTTTCGGTTTACCGTTGCCTGCACATCTGCATTGGAGTGAA
>JAAYLH010000003.1 GCA_012521995.1 Bacteroidales bacterium
CTTTCTTCTTTTTCACCCTATTTACAGGCAAAAATATCCTGCAAAAAGAAAATCTAGACATCCTTTCAAAAATAGAAAAAGAAAAAGAGGCCGTCTCAGCGTATTGATTTGAGACGGCCTCTTTTTTTTTATTTGTTCAATTGGCTTCGGCCTGGCCTTCTTTAATGGTCTTGGGTTCTTCTTGCCAAATCCAATTCCTTCAGTCAGAATCTGCTTCTCCCTTTTTGCCTTCCTCAACCCTGAAAAGGTTGATTGGTTTCCCGGGTTCAAGGGCCAATTGTCCAAATTCCAGTTTCGTTACCTAAATATTCACCCTTAAGCCTTTTATTTCAAATTTTCGCTCCAAGGCGCCCTTGTTCAAAAAGAAAGTATCCGGAAAAACAAAAACTGAATAACAGGCTTGCTATGGCATATAACGCTCTCTTACCGCCTTAAATTCAGATCCTTCCTTCCATTGCGGCCATTCTTCGCTCCTGGCAAGCTTCCAGGACATGTAAAATGCCAGTCGGGCATCTTCCACAATGCCTTCCATATTCCAGGTCTCCGCATCATATTTATCGGCAGGCTTGTGGTAGTTGTTGGCCAGCCAGTCTTTTTCTTTTTGCGCCATCCAATCGCGGCCGTGTTCACGGTGCTCCACATTGCCTCTGGCAAAAAGGGCAGGCACCCCTGCCTTGGCAAAGGCGAAGTGGTCAGCCCTGTAATACATCCCTGTTTCAGGCGTGGGGTCAGCTACCACATAACGGTCCTGCCTGGCCGCAGCTTCTTCCACCAGATCGTCAAGGGTCGATTGCCCGAAGCCTGTGATCATCACATCGCGCATACGCCCCAGGGGCAACATCAAGTCGTTGTTGAAGTTAGCCACTGTTTTCTCAAGGGGGAAGGCAGGATGGCTGACATACCAGTGGGCACCCAGCAAGCCCTGTTCTTCAGCTGTCGGGGCCAGTATCATGATCGACCGCCGGGGCTTTTGTTCCAGCTTGCCAAAGGCCCTCGCTATTTCAAGCATCCAGGCTATGGAGGTACCATTGTCGACGGCCCCACGATAAATGGAATCTCCATCGATGATGGGGCCAATGCCAAAATGATCCCAGTGGGCCGAGAAAATGATCACCTCATCGCCAAGGTCGGTGCCTGGAAACACCCCTGCCACATTGCGCGAGACATCATAGGTGAAGCGACTTTCCATCTCAAACCACATCCGGGTGTTCAGCTCAACGGCCCTGAACCCCACTTGTGATGCCCGGGCAACCAGCTCATGAAAATCCATTCCCGCACCGGCAAAAAGCTTTTCCGCCGCACCGGTGGTGAGCCAGCCTTCAAGGTCGGCAAATTCTGCATTGCCATTTTCATCCTGCAGATAAAGCTTTGGCGAGACCCCCCCGTTGACTACCACGCTCCACGGATAGCCTGCCCCACGGGTGTTATGCACGATCAGCAAGCCCAGGGCTCCCTGGCGCGCGGCCTCTTCATACTTATAGGTCCAACGCCCGTAATAGCTCATGGCGTTTCCCCTAAACAAACCCGGATCCCCTGTTGCAAGGCCCGGATCATTGACCAACACCACCACGATCTTCCCGCGGGCATCCAGCCCTTCATAATCATTCCAGCCATACTCGGGGGCCACGATCCCATAGCCTGCAAACACCACAGGGGCATCCTCGATTTTTGTGCGGGGCTGAACTTTGCGTGAAAAGGCAACAAACTCGCTAAGGTTCTGAAGCTCCAGCAACCCTCCCGGAGTTTGCATACGAAGCTCATCAGCAGGCTTTACTTCCACTTCCATCAGAGGCACCTCCTGGAAATAGCTGCCATCAAAAACAGGCTCCAGGCCCAGCTCAATGAACTGTCCCTTCAGGTAATTTATTGTAAGTTCTTCACCTTCAGTAAACGGGGCTCGGCCCCGGAACTCATCAGAGGCCAACACCTTGATGTAATCCACCATCGCTTCTCCACTGATGACTGCTTCTGCCTGCGAGAAATCCCTGTCTGCTGAAGACACACATGCCGTTAAGCCCAGCACAATGGCCAGCAAACCATTAATTCCTGTCTTTTTCATGATATTAATTTTGATAGTACAAACCTAGCACATTCATCTTTTCATTGGGCGAAATCCTTGATTTTTTTCACAATAAGCCATCAAAAAACAGATATAACTAAAATAATTGTTTTTTAAAGGGATGTCCTGTGGCTTTTTTTATAATTTTGACATCAACCCACCTGGGTAATCACTTTTTTCCCAACAAAACAATAAAAACCAATATCATGCAGGATTCTAAAGTAACGGGCAATGCCGGTCTTAAGGCGCCCGATTTGAGCCAGTATGGCATTCATGATGTAAAAGAGATTTATTACAATCTTTCGTTTGATGAGCTTTTCCGCCACGAGACTGACCCCTCACTGGAAGGTTACGACAAAGGGTTTGTCACCAACCTTGGCGCAGTTGCCGTCGATACAGGCATCTTTACCGGTCGCTCCCCAAAGGACAAGTACATCGTTCGCGAAAAATCCTCACAGGATAATATCTGGTGGGCTGACCCGGGCAATAACCGCTCCGACAACAAACCCATCTCTGAGGAAGTATGGAAGGAACTCAAGGAAAATACCATCAGCGAATTCCAGGGTAAAAAACTCTACATCCAGGACGCTTACTGCGGGGCCAATGAGAACACACGCCTGAAGATCAGGATTGTAACCGAGGTGGCATGGATGGCACATTTTGTAAAGAACATGTTCATTCGCCCTACGGCTGAAGAACTGAAAGATTTTGATCCCGATTTCGTGATGCTCAACGCCTGCAAGACCATTAACCCCAAATGGAAAGAGCAGAACCTCCATTCGGAAGTTTATGTAGCCTTCAACCTGAAGGAAAAATGTGCTGTGGTTGGCGGCAGCTGGTACGGGGGCGAAATCAAGAAAGGTTTCTTCTCGATGATGAACTATTACCTGCCCCTCCAGGGCATAGCTGCCATGCACTGCTCGGCCAATATGGGCAAGGATGGCGATACAGCTATTTTCTTCGGGCTTTCGGGAACAGGGAAAACAACCCTGTCGGCCGACCCTGGCCGATTCCTGATCGGCGACGACGAACACGGATGGGACGATGAAGGCGTGTTCAATTTCGAAGGGGGTTGCTATGCCAAATGCATCAACCTCAGCAAGGAAAAAGAACCCGATATCTATAACGCCATCCGCCGCGATGCCCTGCTCGAGAACGTGGTCTTTGATCCCAAAACCGGCGAAGTGGACTTCGACGATACCTCAAAGACAGAGAACACCCGGGTCTCCTATCCCATTTACCACATCAACAACATCGTCAAGCCCGTTTCAAAAGGCACCCACCCTAAGAATATCATTTTCCTTACAGCCGATGCTTTTGGGGTTTTCCCACCGGTGTCACGCCTGACCCGCGACCAGGCCATGTATTATTTCCTCTGCGGATATACAGCTAAACTGGCCGGCACCGAGCGGGGTATTAAGGAACCCTCGCCCACCTTCTCCGCAGCATTTGGGGCAGCCTTTCTTTTGCTTCACCCCACCGTATATGCCCAGGAGCTGGCACGCAAAATGGACGCCCATGGCTCAACAGCATACCTGGTCAACACAGGCTGGATCGGCGGCGCTTATGGCGTGGGAAACCGCATAGACCTGAAAAGCACCCGCAACATCATCACCGCAATCCTGGATGGTTCCATCAACCAAACCGACTACCTGGAAATGGCTCCCTTCGGATTGATGATCCCTAAATCAGTGAATGGCGTGGATCCGCTTATCCTCAACCCCCGAAATGCCTGGGCCTCAGGACAGGATTACGACAAACAAGCCCTGGGGCTTGCTAAAAAGTTTGTTGAAAACTTCAGCCGTTTTACCGATACCGAAGAAGGAAAAAGACTGGTTGCCGCCGGGCCCAAAACCAGCATCTGATATTCCTTTCCCGAACCCCGGCAGCCTTGCTGTTCCAAATCAACCTCTCTGCTTGCACAGGATGGAACTTCGGCTGCCGGGTTTTTTATGCCTGAAATGAGATTTTTCCCTCCCAAAGAAATAAATTTATACCTCTTATATGCACTTTTTATGTAATTCCCTTGTGAATGATTCAGAAAATTGTATTTTTGAATGTTAATTTTTTCATTATCAATTAATTTTTGTGTTATGGAAACCGGGACTGTTAAGTTTTTTAATGAAAAGAAGGGGTATGGTTTTATTGTCGATGACAAAACCGAAAAAGATGTTTTCGTTCACCACACGGGACTCCTCGATCCAATCACCAACGACGACAAAGTCACTTTCGAGATCGCTGAAGATGAAAGAGGGAAAAAAGCGGTGAACGTAAAAAAAGCCTGAAATTTCATTTTAATGAAAGAGGAACCCCGCCCCCCACAAGCGGGGTTTTTTTATTTCCCAAACAACAGGCCATCATTTGCCTTCCCTTTACAAAAGGCTCCTTCCTCTTTTCCGGATCATTCCAAAAACCCGCTCCATAGAACATTTTTAATAATATTATCTCCCCAACTTTTCAAGCACGACAACCCCGACAATATGGACAATATGAACAATATGGACAATAACGACAACAGCGACAACCCCGGCAAGAATGTCAAATTCTAACCTCCTTTTTCATTACCTTTGCACTCCGGTAAAAACAGAAAAAAAGAACGCCTCTTGAGCTACTTCCAGGCACAACAAATCACCAAGGCTTATGGCGAGAAAGTCCTGTTCGAGGACCTCTCGTTCAGCGTGGCGCCTGGTCAAAAGGTAGGTCTGATTGCC
Organism: Bacteroidales bacterium; assembly: GCA_012521995.1. Lineage (GTDB taxonomy): Bacteria > Bacteroidota > Bacteroidia > Bacteroidales > UBA7960 > UBA7960. The sequence continues at coordinate 4,771 of JAAYLH010000003.1, forward strand.
CGAAACGGAACGGGCAAGACCACCCTGCTCAACATCATTGCGGGTCTTGACCAGCCCGACAGTGGCCTATGCACCTTCCAGAACGGCATCAAGCAGGCCTATCTTCAGCAAGAGCCTTATTTCGAGCCGGGACTGAGCATCTCACAGGCCCTGTTGAACTCCGATAATGAGATCAGCCGCACCGTCAGCGAATATGAAGAACTTACCTCTGCCGGGCTTTCAGGAAACCACCCTAAGCTCAACGAACGCCTGCACCACTTGGTGGAACGGATGGATGCCCTGCAGGCCTGGGATTATGAAAGCCGTGTAAAACAAGTACTTACCCAGCTTAAGATCGGGCGCCTCGATGCACGAGTGGATGAACTCTCGGGCGGCCAGCTTAAACGGCTGGCCCTGGCACGTATCCTCATTGAGGAAGCCGACCTCATCCTGCTTGATGAGCCCACCAACCACCTCGACCTGCAAATGATTGAGTGGCTTGAGGCTTACCTGGCACGGAAAAAACTAACAATCCTGCTCGTCACCCACGACCGTTATTTCCTCGATGCAGTATGCAATGAGATCATTGAGCTGGAAAACGGAAAGCTGTACAACTATCGCGGAAACTACTCCTATTTCCTTGAGAAAAAGCAAGAACGCCTGGAGACGGAAACGGCCTTTGCCGACCGTGCCACCAACCTGCTCCGCAAAGAAACTGAATGGATGCGGCGCATGCCCCAGGCCCGCACCACAAAATCAAAGGCCCGCATCGATGCCTTTTACGATTTGAAAGACCAGGCAGTGCGCAGCAGCGAAAGCGGCGTGGGCGAGATCAAAATGGAAATGGCACGCCTGGGAAAAAAGATCCTGGAGCTCGAGCACATCACCAAACGCTTTGACAGACAGCCCTTCGTGAACGACTTCAGCTACGTCTTCAAGCGGGGCGAACGGGCAGGCATCGTTGGGCCCAACGGCAGCGGCAAATCAACCCTGCTCAACCTCATCACCGGAAGCCTGAAAGCCGACAATGGAACCATCACCACTGGCGAAACCATCCGCTTCGGCTATTACCGCCAAGAAGGCCTGCAGGTGGACGACAACAAGAAAGTCATCGAAGTCATCACCGACATCGCCGAAACCATCAGCCTGGGCAAGGGAAAGATGTTTACCGCAGCGCAGTTCCTCTTTTATTTCAACTTCCCCCATCACGTCCAGAACGATTATGCAGGAAAACTCAGCGGGGGCGAAAAACGCAGGCTCTACCTGATGACGGTACTGATGCAAAACCCCAACTTCCTCATCCTCGACGAGCCCACCAACGACCTCGACATCGCCACCCTCAACGTGCTTGAGGACTTCCTCGAAAACTTTGAGGGCTGCCTGCTCATCGTGTCGCACGACCGTTATTTCCTCGATCGCCTCGTCGATCACGTCTTCGTTTTCAGCGAGGAGGGGCGCATCAGGGACTTCCCCGGAAACTACACCCAATACCGCCTGAGCCGCAGCAAGCAAGTGCAGTCCGAAAAAAAAGCGGAGAAAACAGAAGCCCCGCAGAAACCCCTTAAGCCCAAAGAGAAGACCAAGCTTTCTTTTAAAGAACAAAAAGAACTTGAAGCCCTGGAAAAAGATATTGAGGCGCTTGAAGCCCAAAAGGCTGCCCTGCTCCAACAGATGAACTCAGGCCAGCTCCCGCCCGATGCCCTGCTTAAGGTATCCCAAAAATACGCCGAGACTGAGCAAGCCCTCGAAACAAAAACCGACCGATGGCTGGAACTCTCCGAATGGCTCTGATTTCAGCCACCTTAAATCCCCCTGAACCCTGATCCACTGGTATTTGCTGAACAAGTTTTTTTTTCATAAACCTGCCAAAACTTTATTAGCCTTTTCCTGTTTAAGGCTTTTCTTTATTCCTGCCTTCTATAAGCTGACATCCAATTCGCAATCTGCAGGGATCGTTACAGGGTTTTCAAAATTAAGGAAAATATTGTTGCAGAAAATTCAGCCCTGCTGACGATATCCGCCATATTCGCATAAGCCCAAAAGGCAAAATCATCTCCAGAAAATTACGCAATACGTATTTTGACCGTATTTCGACCGTATCTCGACCGTATCTCAACCGTATCTCGACCGTATCATGACCGTATTTTTACGGTTGAATCACGGTAGAGATTTGGTTGTAAAAGAAATTTGTTTAAATTTGAATATATATTTGACCCTGAGTTCATAACACCAAACAACAAAGATCATGGCATACGCAAAACAAGGATTGGTGGGCGAGTTCAAGGGCAGGCTCGGCAATACGGTGCTCTACGAGGTGTATGGGCAAACCCGTATCCGGCTCAAGCCCGTAGGGAAACCCGCCCCTGCCAAGGGAGCAAAGAAGCAGGCGCAGGACGATTTTAAGCTGGTGATGCGCCTGATGCAGGCCACCAAGGCAATGGTCAGGATTGGTTTCTATGACCAGGCCGAGGGGCGATCGGCTTTCCACGAGGGCCTTTCGGCCAACCTCAGGCGGTTCAGGGAAACAGAAAATCAGGATCTTCAGGCCTGGCTGCAACTGAGCAGCGGCAGCCGTGCAGGGGCACAGGATCTGGCTGTTCAGCGCGATGGAAATAAGGCCATCGTCACCTGGGGAGCGCCAGAAGAAGGCAAGGAATCGGCTGAAGACGACTCGGTATTATTGCTGGCGCTGAGTACCGCCAATTTTGACAGCAACTGGACATTGGGCGGGTTTCGGCGAAGCCAGCACCAGGCCGAGATCCTCCTGCCCCCAATAAAGGAAGGGACCGACTTCCTGGTCTTCGTGGCCTTCCGAAAACAACTGCCGCTGAAGAAGGACCCTGGAAACATATCAAACAGCCAGGTGGTGGCTTAGGTCTGGAGATCGGGGTTTCAGTTTCTTATACCCCATGCCCCAAGCTCCATGCTCCAAGGCCCGGGCCGGTTTTGGGCAGTGCGCAAAAAAATACCGCCCCCGGATTAGCAGGAGCGGTTCACATATGAATTCCCTTTTAAAATTTATGCGTTGAGCATCACGGGCATCACCAGCATCAGGATGTCTTCGTCCTTGTTTTCGTTATCCACGGGGATGATAAGGCCGGCGCGGTTGGGTTCCGACATTTCGAGGCGTACCTGCTCGGTATCGAGGTTCTGAAGCATTTCGACAAGGAATCGGCTGTTGAACCCGATCTCGAGGTCCTCGCCCTCATAGCTGCAAGCCAGGCGTTCGCGTGCTTCATTGCTGTAGTCGAGGTCTTCGGCCGAGAGGGTCAGTTCACTGCCTGCTATGCGCAGTTTCACCTGGTAGGTGGTCTTGTTGGAAAAGATAGACACCCTGCGGATACCGGTCAGGAAGGGATTGCGGTCGACAGTCATCTTGTTGGGATTTTCCAAGGGGATGACAGCGGAGTAATTGGGATATTTTCCATCAATAAGGCGGCACACCATGATGATGTTCCTGAAGGTAAAGCGGGCGTTGGTATTGCTGTAGTCGACCTTCACGGTGTCGTCGTCCTGTGCCAGGATGTGCTTGAGCTGGTTGAGGGGTTTCTTGGGCAGTATGAAGCTGGCTTCGTCATTGCTTTTCACGTCGAGACGGCTGTACCGCACCAGTTTATGGGCATCGGTCGCCACAAAGGTAGTGCCTTCCTGGCCTATCTCGCAGAACACGCCTGCCATCACGGGACGCAGGTCATCATTGCTGGCGGCAAACAGGGTTTTGTTAATGGCCTGGAAGAGTACATCCGACTCGATGCTGAAGGTGGAGTCGCTCTCAATGGCGGGCACCTTGGGATATTCATCACCGTTCTGGCCGGCAAGTTTGTATTTCCCTTCGCCCGCAATAAGGGTAACCCCATAATTAATTTCATCGATATCGAGCGTTACGGGGATATCGGAGAAGGTCTTCAGGGTGTCGAGCAGGATCTTGGCGGGGATGGCCACGCTGCCTTCACCTTCCGACATATCAACGTTGATGCGGGCAATCATGGTGGTTTCCAGGTCAGATGCCGATATTTTGATCTCCGTATCGGTAAGTTCAAACAGGAAATTATCCAAAATGGGCAGGGTGTTGTTGGTGCTCAGTACCCCGCTAATAGCCTGCAATTGTTTAAGCAACAACGAACTGGATACAATAAATTTCATACGTTACCTGATTTTTAATTATGTGTAGCAAAGATAGTTTTTTATTAATGATATGCTTTAAAATGCCCCAAATTTTTGGCTTCAGCCATCCTTCGCAGTTTCAGGCTGAAGCAGGAAAAAAGAAAAGGGCCGAATGATACGGCTAAAGACGAAATACTGGGCCAGGGCATAAGCGCCATCGTTGACCCGTAGGAAGAAACGATTGGGGTCGACATCCGAGTCCGCGGCAAGGTCTGTAAGTTCCTCCTGTGGAAGGACACGGTAGAAGAAACGCATCCGGGTAATCCTTGCCTGTTGGTCGGTGACCTGTACCTCAAGGAAATGAGGGCTGCGCATCCGGGTGGAGAGCAGGCTTTCAGCCGCATCTGTATAAAGTCTTTCATAATGCAATCCCGTAAAGGAATCGAGGAAACGCCTGATCTTTGGCCAGTCAAGCAAGGCTGAATCCACCGGCTGCCCGCCCTGCAAGCATTGAACACTGCCTGATTGGAGGTTTAGGGAAAAGGATTCGTTTTCCCTTTCGGGGAATGTCACCTCGATCTTTTTAATATGATCAGCCGTCAGGTCGAGGACTACGGGGTCGCGCCAGGTGGACACTTCCGTGGAAAAAAGGTCTGCCAGGCCCCCTTCTATCCCGGGCACATGGACGGCAAAAGGCATATCGGAGCGGACCAGGCGCATATAAGTGCTTTCCCCATCAGGGGTATCTTCGCCCGTGAGCATTTGCCTGACGCGCTTGACGCGGGGGATGAGCCTGATGTTGCCGGGCAATTTGATCCAGTGGGATCGGGCATAAACACGCACGGCGACGCCTTCCTGCTCGAGGGCAGCGTTGACCTGTTCCTGTTCTGAAAGTGCCACAGGCAGGCGGACCGTCAGATGACGCAGGATGCCCAGCAGTTCTTTCACGGCTGATTCGTTGGCCATGAACTGGTTGTTGACCTGCCAGCGGGCAGAAGCCTCTTTTTCCAAAATAAGCAACTCGCCATTCCTGCCTTGCATTTCAACACGGACCACCTCCAACTCTTCACCCGGAAGGCGGAAGTTCTGATCGCGCTGGTTCAGGGAGCCTTTTTTTTCCGAAAGGGAGAAAAAAAGCCAGAAAGCCCCCAGCAACAGGGCAAGGATCAGGAGTAAGGTAGCTGTTCTTTTCATGGTTTACAAGGTTTTGCCCGCGTAACGGCGCTTGCGCCAGATGAAACGCAGGGTGCCAAACATGGCCAGCAGCAAAACAGGCAGGAGAAGGTTGGTCAATTGAATGCGTATTTTGTCGCGATTGATGCGGGTACGATCGAGCATGCGCAGGCGGACCTCCTTAACGCGTGCTTCGAGGATGCCTGAGTCATCGGCCAGATAATTGACGGCATTCATGATAAAGTCGAGGTTGGCGAAAGTTTCGCCCGAATAGCGGTCGTAGCCCAGGGGCAGGGGCTGCCCTCCTTGCCCAAACTGGTTGCGCACCAGGTCGCCATCAGCAGCAACAATCATGGCTGTGGGCAGGCTTTCTTCGCGCAAGGTCATCCCCTCGGGCAATGTTACTTCAGGCTTTAAGCGGTTGCGGAACACCGACTGGAAGCTGCCTTCCAAGAGCACGGCCACGCTGCGGGGCCCTGCTTGATATTCTTGTTCATCGGGCTGTTGCTGTAGCAGCTCGAGGGCCACTCGCGCAGGAGTTGGCACCACCCGGGTATAGGGAGAGGTTTGCAATAATATGGTCTTTTCGATCCCCCCGGCGCTTACCGTATCGAGGCTGCTGATAAACTCGCTGCGGACCAGGTTGAGGTTCTTCACGATCTTATGATCGCCCACGGGATCGAGTAGCGGGAAGAAATACCAAGGCAGCAGGCTGATTTGAGGGCGGTCGCCAACCATTCCGGTGGTGACGGGGATGGGCGCGGCCCGCAGGTCCATCAACAGATCGGTGTTGAGCCTTACCCCATAGCGGAAGAAAAGATCTTCGAGGTTCAAGGGCCAGGCCATGCCAATGGATTCGAAGGATGGGGGCACCAGGCTGTCCATGGTGGCAAAGACAGGGTCGACGAGCCAAAGCATTGAGCCCCCCTGCATGATGTATTGATCAAGCAGGAACTTTTCTTCTTCGGTGAAGGCGATCTGGGGTTTGGCGGCGATGAGGGTCTTGAACTCCAGGAGCTCTGCCAGGTTGTTCTGCAAGGGCAGGCGTTCAACCTGGTAAAAGTCGCTGAGCGAATTGGCGAGGTCGGCAATATAGCGGTTCTCCAGCTCGCCGTGACCTTCCAGGAAGGCCACCTTTTGCCGGCTTGTGGCGGTGAGCTGCCTGATGGTGTTTGCCAACTGGTATTCGAGAGCCTGGCCCGAATTGTTGAGCACATCTTCGGCAGGTTTGCCCACCTGATCCTGCAATAGCTTCAGGGGCACTTCCTTACCGCGGTAGCTCACCAGGGCGCCGGGAAAGATGATCTGCTGGGAGGTGGCATCGTCTTCACGCACCTGCAGTTGGGTAGGCTGGAGGCCTTTTTGCACAAGCATATCCATGAGGCCGTCGCGATCGGGGGCCTCCAAGGGATTGACAAACGCGTATTGCAGGTTGCCGGAATAGGCTCTGAACTCATCAAGCATCTCGCGGGTCTGGTTGCGCAGGCGCTTAAATCCTGCGGGGAAATTTCCCTCGAGGTAAACGCGGAAGAACACCAGGTCATCGAGCTGCCTGAGCATAGAACGGGTGCCTTCGGTAAGGGTGTATCGCTTTTCGGATGTAAGGTCAAAGCGGGCAAACTTCACTGAGCCAAGGGCATTAACGGCCAGGATGATTGCAATCCCCAGCAGCAACTGCATGATGTTGCGGCGCTTCACATCCCTTCGGGCAGAGATGGGGATGGCTGAGTCGGATTTGTTTATTTTACTGAATATCTTCATTTCATTGCATCTCCTATGCTGAAGGGCTTACTCCGGTCCTACCATTTCCTGCTTTCGAGGCGGACCTTCGTAAATATGATGAACAAAGCCGTGAGGCTCAGGAAATAGATGAGGTCGCGGGTATCGATCACCCCCCTGCTGATGGAAGTATAGTGGGCATAAATGCCCAGGTTGCGGATAAAGAGATCGGATTTGCCAAAGAGTTCAAGGGTATAGATCATTTCAAAGCCAATGAAAATAAACCCGCACAGGAAAACGGCCACAATAAAGGAAACAATTTGGTTCTCGGTGATGGAGGAGGCAAAAAGGCCGATGGCCACAAATGCCGCCCCGAGGAACAGCAGGCCCAGGTAAGAGCCCCAGATGCCCCCCATGTCGAGGTTACCGGGAGGAAGCCCAAAGCGATGAACAGTGATCACAAACACCAGGGTGGGAATAAGCGAAAGCAATACCAGGACAAGGCCTGCAAGGAACTTCGAGAGGATGATTCCCAGGTCGGTAATGGGCTTGGTGAGCAGCATTTCGATGGTTCCCGAGCGGATCTCATCGGAAAAGAAGCGCATAGTGATGGCGGGGATCAGGAACAGGAATACCAGGGGCCCCATTACGAACAGGCCATCGAGGTTGGCATAGCCTGCCCTCAGGATATTATAATCCGTTGGGAATACCCAGAGGAAAAGGCTGATTACAATAAGGAAAACGGCAATGACGATATAACCAATCAGGCTATTGAAAAAGTTATTGATCTCTTTCTTGAAAAGTGTGAACATATCCTTTTAGGGTTCCGTATAGAAATCTATAGAGACGGTTTCATTCAGGTTAAGGCCGAGCAGGCCAGAGGCTTTTCCGCGGTTGATGGCTATTTCGAGGAAGCCGGTAGAGCCAAAGAGGGCGAGTTTTTCACCATCCACCACATCGGCGTAGGATTGAGAAAGCCTGTCGATGCCGGTGCCCACCGAACGGAAGTTGATGAAGAAGGGTCTGCCCTTACCCACTTTTCGGAAGGTTGGCTGATCGATATTGACAAAAACGTTTTCGTATTCATCGATGAAAATAATCTTCCCGATGATCTGGTCGGGATGAACCACGGGCTTAAACAGTATCCTTTCCTTGAGTTGAGGGTGAGGGGGGCCCAGTTCGCTGAGGGGCCTTCCTGAAGCAATCATCGAGGCTGCCCTGGCAAAGACATCACGGGTAGAGAAGGTAAAGTAGTCACTGTCTTGCAGAATGTCAATCTCCACGACCTCCTGGGGGTTGTGGTCAAAGAGCAGGCTGAAGATGCCATTATCAGCCCCAATGAAATACTGCCCCTGGTGCTTTATGGCAATGTGGGGGCTGTCCAGTCCCCCTTCGGTGTTAATGCCTACCAAGTGAATTGTCCCTTCGGGGAAATTCATATAAGCATTGCGAAGGACAAAACTGGCGTGCATAATGTTGAAGGAAGGGATCTGGTGAGAGATATCGATGATTTGCACCCCCTGGATGAGCTTCAGCAGCGTTCCTTTAACAGCACCAATATAATGGCTTCCAAGGCCCCAATCGCTAATGAGGGTAACAACGGTCATTCAGGGTCAATTTAAAATGCAGGAGCTCGCCTGTTAAATAAAGGGCAAAATTAATGGGCTTGCCCGAAAATTCCCAAATTTATTGTTATTTTGCAGCAGTAAAAATACAGAAATAATATCAGGCTGCTGAATTTTTAAAAGGGCTTTTTGATAAATAATTTTCTGTTAAAAAAGAACGAGACCGCCTTTTATGGGTGAAAAGACATTAAAACTGGAGGACATTCATCCGCCCGACATCTTTGGACTTCGTGAGGAGAAACTCCAATTGCTGCGCAACATTTTCCCAAAACTCAAGCTGGTAGCCCGCGGCGAAGACCTCAAGCTCATCGGAGATGATTGCGAGATTCAGTACTTTGAGCTCAAGTTCGGGCTGATGGTAAATCATTACGAGCGTTACGGCAAGCTTACCGAGGAAAATATCCTGGAGGTGATGTCCCATGAAGATGGCAGCATCCGGGAAACCTCAGGCGATAAGGAGGAAGGGGAGCTGATTCTCTATGGCAAGAACGGGATGTTGATCAAGGCCCGCACGCCCAATCAGAAGCGCATGGTGGAGAGTTTTAACAGGCACGACATGCTTTTTGCCATTGGCCCTGCAGGCACCGGCAAGACATATACGGCAGTGGCCCTGGCCGTAAGGGCATTGAAAAACAAAGAGGTCAGGCGCATCATCCTGGCGCGGCCGGCTGTGGAAGCAGGCGAGAACCTGGGCTTCCTGCCTGGTGACCTGAAAGACAAGCTGGACCCATATCTTCAGCCTTTATATGATGCCTTGCGCGACATGATTCCTCCTGCCAAGCTCGCTGCTTACCTGGAGGACGGCACCATCGAGATCGCACCCCTTGCCTTTATGCGCGGACGCACCCTCGACAACGCCTTCGCAATCCTTGATGAGGCCCAAAACGCCACCGACAGCCAGCTAAAGATGTTTCTGACACGCATGGGCAAATCTGCCAAGTTCATCATAACAGGTGACATCACCCAGATCGACCTGCCTCGAAACCAGGTATCGGGCTTGATCACGGCCACGAAAGTGCTCAACAAGGTTGCAGGCATCGATTTCATCTTCCTGAACGAGAAGGATATTGTGCGGCATCCCCTGGTGACCAAAATCATTGATGCCTATGAGCGGACCGCCCCAATGCCTAAAAAGGAAAAACAGGAAAAGGAAAATAAGTCAGAATAAACCCAAGATCCATTTTCTATGAAAGCTGTAACCGAAACCAAATTCAACTTTCCCAAGCAAACAGGATTTTATAAAGGTAAGGTACGGGATGTTTACACAATTGATGACCGCCTGATGCTGATGGTGGTCAGCGACCGCATTTCGGCCTTCGATGTAGTACTTCCCGAGGGCATTCCTTATAAGGGACAGGTGCTCAACCAGATCGCGGCCCGTTTTTTGGATGCCACTGCCGACATTGTTCCCAATTGGAAGATCGCTACGCCCGACCCAATGGTCACGGCAGGGCTTTTATGTGAGCCCTTCAAGGTGGAAATGGTCATAAGGGGATACCTGTCTGGCCATGCCTGGCGCGAATACAAACAGGGCAAGCGAAGCATATGTGGCGTGGCCATGCCCGAGGGGATGAAGGAAAACGACCGCTTTACCGAACCGCTCATCACCCCTACCACAAAGGCCCTGGTGGGCCATGATGAAGATATTTCGCGCGAAGAGATACGCTCCTCAGGATTGGTAAGCCCGGAAGACTACGAGCAACTGGAATCATTTACCCGGGCGCTTTTCAAGCGTGGCACCGAAATGGCCGAAGAAATGGGGCTTATCCTGGTAGATACCAAATACGAGTTTGGCAAGTCCAATGGAAGAATATACCTGATTGACGAAATCCATACCCCAGACTCATCCCGTTACTTTTACAAGGAAGGCTATGAGGAACGCCAGCAGGCCGGCATGGCCCAGAAACAGCTTTCCAAGGAATTTGTAAGGGAATGGCTGATGGAGCATGGCTTCAATGGGCAGGAAGGGCAAACCGTACCCGAAATGAATGAGGAATATGTGGCCAGCGTTTCAGAAAGATATATTGAATTGTACGAGAAGATAACAGGTGAAAAGTTCATCAGGACCCCTTCCGATAATGTTTTAAAGCGCATTGAGGACAACTGTCTGAAGTTCCTGCAAGAATA
>JAAYLH010000028.1 GCA_012521995.1 Bacteroidales bacterium
ATTGATATTCAATTGTTAAAATTGAACTTTGTAACATTTTGATTATCTATTTAATGCGCAATATTTAGTATTTTTTATATATTTGCATTTACGAATGTTTCATTGAATCGAAAATCATGAACACTGATGGTTGGATAAGCGAATTTGAGCGGAAAATGATTATTCAGCGTTATAGTCCCAACTCAATTCAAAATTACAAAAGTGCAGTCAGGGCATTCCTGCAACTGGCTGAAAGGAAATACAGTCACCCGATGGAGGTAAAAGAAGCGGATATTGAGAAGTATCTCTTCTGGAAGATCGAAAAGCACCATATCGGAACCTCTTATCAACGGTTGATCGTGGCATCAATCGATAAGTTTTACCGCTCCATGTTCAACATCCAACTCAACATCAAACACCTCTATCCCCAAGCGAAGAATAAAAGTCTGCCGGTTTACCTGACTACCCGGGAGATGGGCCGTTTGATGGACAACGTCACCAACCTGAAACACAGGTGCATCGTCCAGCTGTTATACGGATGCGGGTTGCGCCTGAACGAACTGCTTCAGCTGAAGCTGCATGATGTGGATTCGAAAAACAAAATCATCCTGATCAGAAATGCCAAGGGGGGGAAGGACCGTGTGGTGATGCTTTCCCGCCGGTTGCTGGATTCTCTCAGACGCTATTACAAGGAATATCACCCTGAGGAATACCTGATTGAGGGACAGGGTGGGGGACCCTACTCTGAGAAGAGTGTGCAGACCATAGTAAAGAATGCGGCTTCAAAAGCCGGGATCACCAAAAAGGTCACGCCTCATACCCTGCGCCATAGCTTTGCGACGCATCTCCTGGAGAATGGTTCGGATATACGGTACATCCAGGTGTTGCTTGGCCACAAATCGGTAAAAACGACCGAAATCTATACCCATGTTACCGACATTGCCCAGTCAAAAATCAAAAGCCCGCTCGATCTACTCTGATACTGGTTTGGTTTTACCAAACCGTTGCCGCTACGTAGCTTTACGAAATGGGGGGGGCTTCTTCTGCCATACGGTCGCTGCTACGCGGTATAACGAAAAAAGGGGGCGCTTTTATTCTACCAACTGTCGCCGCTACGCGGCAGATTCCCAAAAATTTTTTTCATTTCCATCCTGTCACCCCAACCCTAACTCCAAACCCCTTAGCCTTTCCCAAGGATCTGGTCGATGATCTTTACGGCCTCGATGAGTTCGTTTTCGTTGCGGATGCGCAGGTTGTTCTGGCGGAAGGCATCCCGTAAGGCATCGGAATGTTCGGGAAAAAGCCTGTAAAGGGTTTTGCGGTTGAGGCGTTTGAACTCGTGGGCCTGGTTGTCGGGCATCAGGATGTAATAAATGGATTCGAGTTTCAGTTGTGCCCTGGCCACCAGGGCGTTACCCCTTTCCTCAATGACTTCACGCTCAGAAAAGATGCGTCGGTGGGCGAGCAGGCGGATGTTGCCCCGGTACATCAATTGCCCGTAGATATTGATGGGGTTCGATTCGTACCACCGCTTAAAGGTGATGTTCTCGAAATACAGGCTGTCGGGGAGGTAGGGGACCTGGAGGGAGAACGAATGGACCATTTGCTTGTCGATCTGTATGGGTTGGAAGTTGGCGGGGTTGAGCCAGATGAGCTGGTCGAGGTAGCCGTTGTATCGAAGCCTTTCGACTTCCACCACCTCGCCTGAGGTGAGCGTCACCCGTCCCTGGTTCCAGTCTTCGGGGAAATACATGCTGCCCTCGGCGTGGAGGCCAAAGCTGAAGACCTCGCCCGAGAGCCTTGCCTGGTTGGGCGGGGTCAGGGCGTCGTTCTTACTGCCATCGGCCCAGGCAGGCAGGAAGGACAGCAGGGATACAAGGAATATGATGTGTTTGTTTGTCATGAACTAAGGCTTGATTGTAATCACTTTTTGAAACAGTATGGCTTGGCCTTCAGCGTCGATGCCCTGGACCTTCAGGAGGTATTCACCGCTGAGGTCACCTGTAAAGAATTCGATCCTTGTATTGTTGTTGCCACTGACCATCAGGTTGGGGTCCCAATAGGCCAGGTTGCGCAGGTCGGGCAGTTGCAGGTTGTCGTTGCTGTTTTCATGGCCCGGGGGCAGGAAACGGCCGGGAGCACGCGGGGCTTCGTGGAACGCTACGGTGGGGTGGGGCTTCAGGTCCAGGTCTTTCCAGGGGAAGTTGCGGGAAAAGAGGGCGACGATGCCCGGGAAGGACATCTCACCGTGCATCCATTCGAGGTTATGGACCTGGATCTCACGCAGAGTGGAGGAGTTCAGCTCCACCAGGGGGTCGAGCTGGAAGGTAATGACCCCATCGATAAACAAGACCGGGCTTCCCTCCATTTGCTTGCGGTCGTTGGCGCTCACCATCGAATGCCTGTAGTGGTTTCCGCTGTGGCGGATGCGCCAGGCCAGGATCAGCTCACGTGAGATGTCACGCAGGTCGTCGAGGGGCGCATAGTCGTCGAGGCGAATGGAGATGAGGGGGTTGGCGAACAGGAGCGGAGCGTTGAAGACATATTGCCGGGGGATGAGGCTGGGGCCCAGGTGGGTGATTCCGAAAGCCTTGTTTACACGCACCACCTCCTGGGCCTGAACCAGGTATTCCTTTTTTGCCGAAAGGCCTGAGAACCAGCTTTTTTCGAAGGGTGTTTCAAAGCTGAACTTATCGAACAGCTCAATTTCTATCAGGCCGGTATAGGTGGCGGGGTCGGGGGTGAAGACCAGCTCACGGTCGTTGTAATAGCCGTCGAGCAGGAACTGGAACTCTCCTTGATGGTTTGTACGGGTGTAGCGCAAGTTTACGAGGGTGTCTGGGGTGTTCAGGATGATCCTAACGCCCTCAAGGGCTTGCCCGTCGAGGCTCCGGGTGACTTTACCCGAGACGATGAGCTGGTTGGTTTCCATAAAGAAGGCATTGCGGCCGGGTGCATCGTTGTAGTCGAAGCTGCCGGTTTTGCTGATGCCTGTAAGGCGTTGGTTGATGGCCTCAGGGCTGAGTGTGCCGAAGATCCTGCAGGCTTCCATGGGCTCCATGTGCAGGGCCCTTGCCAGTGCTGAGGCGGTTTGCCATCCCTGCAGGCTGAGGGCGTTGTCGTGAATGGCTTCTTTTCGTGCCAGGGTCACGTTGAGTTTTGAGAGGCGGGTCCGGCGGGTGTTCTCGATGTCGAGCGTGATCTTTTCCCGCTTGGAGAAACGATCGCTGATGGAAAAGATCAGCCCGTTATCGCTGTGGTTGTTGAACCAGAAACGCCTGGCAAGCTCTGCTCCTTGCTGTTCGATGATGCTGATCAGGAATAAACCCTTTGGGAGCTCAGCCATAGGGATGCTCACCGAGAATGGCTCATGGGAATTAATGTTCAACAGAATATCTTTTACCACCTGTGCGTTTTGGGCAATTTGGAGCTTCCCCGAAAGGGTGCTGCCGGGCTGTGCGGCCAGGGAGATTCTCAGGCTGTTGTCCTGGAGGTCGGCTTTCAGGGCAATACCGTATGCCGAGGGATTGGGCAGGGGGAAAGTGGTTTCTGCGCCTTCGAGGGCAGCCAGGTATTGGATGGTGTCCTGGGGCGTAAGGTTAAAGGTGCCCCAGCCGTGTTGGTTGAGGTGTGAATGAGCAATGGTGTCGCCTGCGCCGGTGAGGATTGTCAGCTTTCTGTTGGAGGCGTCGAAGGGGCCTTCGGCAAGCATCATCACCCTGTTGTCGACGCCCCCGACCAGGTGACCCCCTTCGGGGAAGAAACGCACCTTTGGAGAGGCCTCAGCGGGCGGGTAGAGTGCTTCGAGGGTGGTGTCGAAACGGTTGGCCACAAAGATTGGCTTGCGGAAATACCACTCCTCGCCGGCATTGCGCATCCAGTTTGTGAAGGCCACCAGTTCATAATAGCCCGAGGAAAGGGTGTCGGGAAGGTACAGCTCGCCATTGGCGCTCTGCCTGTCGAGGGCCACAGTGATCCGTTTGATGGTGCCCTGATTGTTGCGCAAGGCAATATAGGCAAAGCCGCTGCTGCCGGCCCGGCTATTGGGTTCGGAGAATAAGCTCAGGTCGAAGAAAAGATTTTCGCCTGCCACGTATAGGTCGCGGTCGGTATGAAGGAAAAGCGTTTCACGGGGATTGGAAGACACGCCCCAGCGTTCTGCCTGCAGGGGCAGCAGGGACAGCATGAGGGCCCAGAAGGAAAGGAAGTATTTATATTTCACCTTATACATAATCGTTTTTCAGTATTATTGATAAATCCAGTGGGCCGGGAACTCCTCGTAAAGGCAACCCGAACGCGGAATTTGATCCAGGTTGTCGATCATCTCGATGTTGACGTTTTCGTTAAAGAAGTCAGCCATTACCTTATAGGTCAGGATATGCTCAGAGGAAGCTTCAAATAAGCCAAGCACCTTTTTGGAGGGGTCGGATAAGCATTCGATGTTTCCGGGGATCTGAGAGGCGATGGGGTCGAAAAAACGGCCTTCATCACCGAGTTGTTCATTTTTTGCCTTATGGAACAGGTAGCTGTCTTCGTTCAGGGTATAGACCTTGTTGATAAGCACCCTGACCATATCATACAGCTGTGGGCCTATGCCGTAATAAATGAAATCGTTGCGGTTCCTGATGATGAAGGCCACCTTATCGGTGGAATGGGGCAGGCTGTTGGGGTTGCCGATATCGGTTCCCACCTGGTCGAGGATGGGTCTTTTCACCCAGCAATAGTCGTAGGTTTCAGCAGCCATCCCTTGCGGGTAAATAATGATGTATTGCAGGTATAACTCTGTATTAAACCGATACCTGGCAGCTCCCTCAGGGCCTCCCGAAGTCTTCAGGAAGGTGTTGGTTCCATCAATGGCCGAGACGTACACGTTATTGGAAACATGGGAGTTGAAATAAAATACTTCCTGCCCGAGCTGCCCGAACACTGAGTCGACGGAAAGAGGGGGGATGATTTCCTGCGGGGTCGACCGGTATTCTTCGCCTTCGGGGGTTGTGATGTGGAGGGTATAGCTTTCGCCGATGCTGCCTGCAAAGGCGTCAGGGGTCCTGTAGGTTCCTGCCTCGTATTCAGTCAGGAAAACCGAGCTTCCATCCGTGCCTGTAATCCGTATCATGGCTCCGCTGACTTTTTCAGGGATGAAATCCTCCTGGAACTTCACGGTTTTGCTCAGGGTCACGGTATGGGTGCCGGGCTGGTCGGTGATGAGGCCATTCACTACCAGCAGGGGCTCCATATTGTCGAGCTCGGCCCTGTATTCTTCCTGGCAGGCCGGAAGGAGCAATGCGCTGAACAGGATGGGTAAGAGGAATATGATTGGGTTTCTTTTCATGATCAGAAGGAGAAATTATAGGTGATGGTGGGCAGGGGCCGCCCGATAATGTACAACTGGTAAAGCTTGAATGAACGCGGTTCGTTCAAAACCTGGGGTTCTTTCTTGTAGAAGATTGAGAAGGGGTTTTTCCTGCCGTAGACGTTCATCACGGAGATGGTCCAGCTTCCCTTGCCTCTGCGGTTCACGCGGAGGTTCTCATCGAGGGTGAGGCTGATGTCGAGGCGATGGTAATCGGGCAAGCGGTATTTGTTGCGGTCGCTGTAAAAGATGAGCATATTGGTTCCTTGCTGGAAAGCGTGCTCGGGGAGGGTCACAGGTCTTCCTGTATTGTAGGTGAAGGTGCCGGCAAAGCGCCAGCGGCGGCTGATGTGATAGTTTGCGCTGACCACCAGGTTGTGGGGACGATCATAATTGGTGGGGAAATATTCGTTGTGGTTGATCTGGCTCTCGGGGAAAGGGCTTGCTGTACGCACCCGTGATGCCGACCAGGTGTAGCTGGTCCAGCCTGTCAGCCTGCCTTCGTTTTTGCGCAGGTAGAGCTCCAGGCCGTAATTGTAGCCCTTAGCATTGATGATATCGGTTTCCAGGTAATCGTTGAGGGCGATGGCCGCCCCGCTTTTGTATTCGATGGCATTGTGGAGCTGCTTGAAATAAGCCTCCACGGAAGTCTCGATGCTGTTGTTGAGGAAATTGCGGAAATAGCCCAGGGCATACTGGTCGCTGCGCAGGGGTTTCAGGTGGGTGTCGCTGAGCTTCCAGATATCGGCAGGGGCCATTACCGAGGTATTCGAGATCAGGTTGATATACTGGTTGATGCGCGAATAGCTGAACTTAACAGAAGAGGTCTCACCCAGGCTGTAGCGCATGCCTGCACGGGGCTCCAGGCCATTGTAAGAAGCCATCGACTCGTTTTTGTCATACCTGAGGGTGTCGATGATGTTTTCGGGCAGACGCGGCATCCCATCCCCGTAAAGGTGAGCCTTGCCCGGGCCCAGTTGCAGGTATTGGGTGAAGCGCAGGCCGAGTTCCAGGTTGAGGCGTTCGTTGATCATAAACTCATCGCTGACAAAGGCGGCCAGCTCCAGGGCCTGCTCCCTATCCATGGTTTTGGCCGCTATTAGCGATTGCTCTCCTTTGGGTTGCAATATTCCGGGTTCAATGCCATAGTGGAAGCCATTGATGCCGAACTCCACCTTATGATCGGGCACGGGCAACCAGGTCATGAACCACTTCATGCTGTAATAATCGACGGAAGACCGCATGCCCTGGTGGATGTACGGGTTTATCTCGGGGGTCTCTTCAATGTTGAAGTCATACGTGCTCAGGCCCAGGATGAAAGTGGACGAAAGCCTTGTGTTGAAGCCGCTGTTCCATCTGAGCGAACCCATAGTATTCTGATAGTCGTAGTCGGTATTGCCCCCGAAGCCGAAGCGGTCGCCGCTGTAATAGCCAAAGAGGGTGATCCTGTTTTTTGGTCCCAGGGCCATGTTCAGAATGCCCGTAAGGTCGTAGAATCCTGCTGAGCTGTTCATCAGGTCGTCGTTGGGAATCTCCTTGAGAAACCAGTCGGAATAGGAGGACCTGGCGCCCAGGGATAAGGTGATCTTTTCCTTGATGATGGGGGTCTCGAGGAACAGGCGGCTGTTGAGCAGGCCGATACCTCCCATCAGGGTGGTTTGATCCTTGCTGAGGCCATTGCCGAGGCGGATGTCCATCACCGAGGAGGCCCGTTCCCCGAAACGTGCAGGTGTGCCTGCCTTGATCAGGGTAAGGTTGTTCACCATGTCGGGGTTGACCACCGATATCAGTCCGAAAAGGTGTGAAGAGTTGAACAGGGGTACATTCTCGAGCAGGATGAGGTTTTGGTCGGCGCCACCGCCTCGGACGTTGAATCCTGTCCCGAATTCTCCAACGGACTGTATGCCGGGCAAAAGGGTGATGCTGCGCACGATGTCTCTTTCTCCAAAGGTTCCTGGCAATTCCTTGAGGGCCTGGGCATCGAGGTTGATCATGCTCATTTGGGTGCGTGAAATATTCTCTTCAGCCCGTTTGGCGGTGATTGTAAACTCCTGAAGCTGGGTGCTTTGGCTGAACAGGTCGAATTCCACGCTACCCGGGCTGATGAGCCTGATGCGCTGATAGCGGTCTTCATAGCCCACATAGCTGATACGCAGGCGAAGCTCGCCAACGGGGAGTTCCATGGTGAAATTACCGTCGAAATTGGTGGAAGCTCCTGCCCCCGATTCCGTCTCATAAAGCACGGCGCCCATCAGGGGTTCGCCTGTGCTGCCGTCTACCACCCTTCCCGTAAGGGTAGCCTTCGAATAGCGGCCGTAATCAGAGGGGTTGCCCACCACCTGGTGGTCCTCGAGCGCAGTCATTTCAAGGGGCGCGCCCTCTTCAGGCACCAGGTAGATCATACCGTCAATGGTGACAATACTCAGGTTGCGGCTGCGGACAAGGCTCGCCAGGGCCTCCTGAAGGGGAAGGTCGAGCAGCTCGCCTTTGACACCCGATTCTCCCAACCACTCTTCCATTACAAAGATTCGGGTCCCGTGCTTTTGCTCCAGCAAACGAATGGCTTCAATAGGCGTTAGCGGGGGAGTTGACTGCAGCCCTGAAGCCTGCGAAAAGCCATGGACCGGAAAAAAAGCTGTGATAGCAATAATGGAGATCAGAACAAGAACATTTCGGAATCTTATCATGGTTTCTGCAGAAGGTCTTTATCTTTTCGGGAAAAGGATTGTTGTATAAACGGATAACTTATTCTGGTGTTTTTGTTTTTGAAAAAAAA
>JAAYLH010000140.1 GCA_012521995.1 Bacteroidales bacterium
TATTGAAATCGTTTCTCAAACCAATCCTGCATGTTACGGCGGAAGCGACGGTTCGGTAACCGTTGCTGCATCAAATGGAACAGAACCATATACCTATGAATGGAACCATGGCGCCACAGGCCCGACTGCAGATAACCTGAGCGCCGGCGAATACCTTGTAACCGTTACTGATCAGAATGGTTGTCAGGCTACTCTAAACGTCCAGATCATTCAACCTGACCCTATAGAAGGCAATGCAGGCAACGACCAAACTATTTGCCTGGGGCAGACGGCTACCCTGACGGCCTCAGGAGGTGACGAATACCTCTGGAGTACAGGCGAAACAACAGCCACCATAGTGGTATCACCGCTTGAGACCACGACATATACTGTCACCGTTTCTGATGAATGCGTCGAGGACACCGATGAGGTCACCGTCTTTGTTGAAGAAGGCCCCGTTGTGGATCTTGGCGAAGACATTGAGGTGTGTGCAGACGAAGAGGTCATCCTTGATGCAGGCTTCTTTGCCGACAGCGAGTATTTTTGGTCAACGGGTGAAGATGCCCAAGCTATTGTCGTTACTGAAGGCGGCACGTACACAGTGACGGTTACCAACACCGACAACGGCTGCAGTGCAAGCGACACCATAGAAGTGGTCATTAACCCCCTGCCCCCTGCAGAGACAGGCCCAGACCAGACCATCTGCCTAGGCCAGGAGATCATCCTCGGGCCGGAAGACCCGGTCCCCTCTCCCACCAGCACCTATCTCTGGACCAGTATTCCCGGGGATCCAAGTCTTACCGAACCCACCATTTCCAATCCTACGGTAAGCCCCACGGTAACCACCGTTTATACCCTTGTGGAAACCTATCTTGACACAGGTTGCCAGAATGAAAACTCAGTAACCATTACCGTGGTGGGGGAAGCCCCGGATCCAGGTGAAGATCAGACCATTTGCCAGGGAGAGTCGGTAGCCCTTGGCCCTGAAAATCCAAACCCGGGCAGCACCTATTACTGGGCCAGCACCAACCCGGAGGAGGAGTTCGATGACCAAGTGCCCAACCCGGTGGTAACACCCCAGATCACCACAACCTATACCCTTTATGAAGTGGTTGGTGAATGTACCTTCTTTGCCTCGGTAACCATTACCGTCAATCCTTCGCCTGAGGCAGATGCAGGAACCGACAAGGAGATCTGTTTCGGAGAAGGCATAATGATTGGTCCTGACAACTTTGAACCCAATCCCGCAAGTACTTTCTTCTGGACCAGCGTACCCGAAGATCCAAGCATCTCTGATCCGACCATTTCCAACCCAATAGTCAATCCACAGGTCACAACCGTATATACCCTTACGGAGACCTTCATACAGACGGGATGCTCGAACCAGAACAGCATCACCGTGACGGTTCACGAACTGCCTGATGTCGTCATCGCTGAAGACATGATCATTTGTGAGGGCGAAGCCGTTGCCATTGGCGATCCTGAAGCCCCCGAAGGAAATACCTACGAATGGACCTCTGAGCCTGAAGGTTTTGAGAGCACCGACAGCAACCCCACTGTCAGCCCGCAGATTACAACCACCTATTTCGTGACCGTTACAAGCACCTTTGGCTGTGAGGCCAGCGGCCAGGTTACCATAAGCGTGTACCCTGCACCCGTGGCACAGGTTTCGGATGACATCGTGTTCTGCAGCGAGTCAGAGATTGAGCCTGTTTTTATCGGCGGGGAAGCAGTGGATGGTTACACTTATTCCTGGACCTCAGACCCAGAAGGCTTCACCTCATCAGAGGCAAATCCACTGGTCCAGTATACCGGAACCACGCCCATCACCTATTTCCTCATTGTTACAAGCGAATTAGGCTGCACTGCAGAATATTCCGTCACGATCTCATTATCCGACCTAATCCTTACAGTTGACAATCCCGAAATCTGTGATAACGAAGAAACGCTTTTCCTTGGCGCATTCATTACTGTTGAGGGTGGCAGCCAGCCTTATCAGTATCAGTGGTTTGATGACCAGTCAGCCCTTCTTAGTGAATCGGCTGACTATGTGGCATTTTCACCCTTCCTTGAAAATTATATCGTGGTGGTCACCGATGCCAACGGCTGTATGCGTATGGAAACCATCCACATAGTCCTGAAACCCACTCCACAGGTTAGCCTTGAGGTGACCCCCCCAGATAGGGCTTATTTCGGGCAGACCATTACCTTTACCGCCCTTCCCGGAAATTACGACAACTATGAATTCTTTGTAGATGGCATTCCGGTTCAGAACGGAACTTCCAACATATTCCGCAGCAGCGAATTAAAGGATGGACAGGTGGTTTATGTGGTTGCAAGCCTTGATGGGTGTACTGGACAATCTGAGCCTTATACAGTAAAGATCAGCGGACTACCCAATGCATTTACCCCCGACAATGACGGAATCAACGACATTTTTGGCAAAGACCATAAGCTCATCATCTTTAACCGCTGGGGCCAGGCGGTATTTGAAGGAACCGAAGGATGGGATGGCACCCACAACGGAAGAAATGTAAGCCCGGGCACCTATTATTACATCCTGGAGATCTTTGATCACAACAACCAGAAAACCGTCATTAAGGGCTCAGTAACCGTTATTCGACACAGGGAATGATAAGAGATTTGTTTTCGGGCGTGTGCCCGAAAAATACCAATGAAAACAAAGTAAAGGAAGTTTCCATAAATGATTTTCAGCAAAAAAATGAAATATCCCAAGCATATGAAAAAGATACTGATATACGGTTTGCTGGTCTTGCTGGCCATGCCCCTTTCGGCCCAAAGGGTGCTAAAACTGCTCGAAGCCGGGGATGAACATTTTCGCAAGGAGGAATATACCCTGGCCAAGGATGCCTATGAGACCATCCTGAAACGGGACCGCTCGGCAAACATCAGGCGTGAGGTGTCGTTTCGTCTGGGTCAGACCTACCGCCAACTGCTCAATTATGCCGAAGCGCGGAAATGGTACACCCTGGCCATGAACGTGGGTTACGACAATCCTGAGGTCTATATGCACCTGAGTGAGATGAACCTGGGGCTGGAAGACTTTGACCTAGCCATTGAATTTGCCAACCGTTTCCTTGAGAAGGTGCCCGGCGATCGCTTTGGCCGTAAACTACTCGAATCGGCAAAATTCAGCAAAGAGAATTATTTTAAGGAAACTTTATTCGAAGTCGTTAACGAAAGGCCCCTCAATACCTTAGGACAGGAATGGGGTGTGGCCTTCTTTCCCGACGACAGGATCCTCTTTGCTTCGACCTTTACCGAGGATGGCCGGCTTGACACCAGAACGGGTACAGGCTTCTCAAGCATTTATGAATCGACGCTGAACCGAAGTACGGGGGAGTGGACCGAACCTGCCCTCATCAAAGGGGAAATCAATACCATTTTTTACGAGGGCTTCCTCAACTTTGACCCCGCAACCCAGACAGGCTATTATATGAATTGCGGCGGCCGCGACGGCACAAGGGAAACTTGCGACATTTACACCTCCAAATACAATCCCGAAACCAACACCTGGGGTGCTCCCCAGATTTTCTACCTCAACAGCGCACAGTACAACATCGGCTACCCCTCCATCAGCGATGATGGACAAACCCTCTTTTTTGGCGCTGACATGCCTGGTGGATACGGGGGTTACGACCTGTACAAGATGACAAAAGACCCTGAAGACGGAAAATGGAGCGAGCCAGAAAACCTGGGACCACAAATCAACACCAGCCTCAACGATTCCTATCCATTTATTGCAGGAAACATTCTGTATTTCTCCTCTTTTGGGCATCCCGGCTTCGGCGGGTTCGACCTGTTTTATGCTGAAGTCAATGACGACGGCAGCTTTTCAAAGCCTGTCAATATGGGCTCACCCATTAACAGCAGCGCCGATGACTTTGGCTTCATAATCAACAAGGAATATACAAGCGGATTTTTCACCTCCGACAGACCAGGCGGCGTGGGCAATGATGACTTGTATTCATTCCGCATCGTTTCGAGCACTTTCGATCTGAAAGGGATCATCACCGAAGCAGAGACCGGAGACCCCATGCCCGGAATCGAGGTTATTCTGTATGGCGATAACGACAAGATCCTGAAGGTAAAATCAAACAGCGAGGGCCAATACCGTATCCCCCAGCTCGATTCAGAAGTGAACTACATCGTCGAAGTGGTGGAAGATGGCTTCAGTCCCTTCTCCGAATCCCTTTCGGTCAAGGATAAGCTTATTGCCAGCCGCTTCCTGTCGGTTCCCGAATTTCAAAAGAACGTAGAAATGAGCCCCGCTCCGATGATGGCTGCCCGCACAGACGATGAGTTAGGTCCTGATGGCAGCTTCCCTACCCGCCCGGCCATTACCGGTATTACCGAAGGCTTGCCAACAGTTCATTTCGATTTTGCACGTTTTGACCTTACCAGCTTTGCCCAGCTGCAACTCGACAGCGTGCTCTCCTTCCTCGACACCCAAGCCGGCGCCGGCTTGGTGGTCCATGCTCATACCGATGAGGTCAGCGGCTATCTGTTCAACTTTTACCTCTCGCAGAAAAGGGCCCACACCGTCATCGACTACCTGTTGAGCCGCGGCATCAGCGAAGACCGCTTGTATCCTTTTGGACACGGGAAAATGAGTTTGGTAGTGGTCAACGCCAGGACTGCTGAAGAACACAGACTAAACCGCCGGGCTACCTTCGAGGTGATACCTATGCCCGATTTCACCACCTTCCTGGCCGATGCGCCCCGTCACAGCTTCCGTTACCTCAACTCCCTGGAGAAAGAGGCACACTATGCCCGTGGCATTGAATTCATGGTACAATTTGCAGCGACACGAAACCCGGTTCACCCCCAATATTACCGCCGCATTATGGAGGCCTTCCCGCAAATGGATATCCTGTATTATTACGACAGGGACCGTTTCCACCGTTATTCGGTGGGGACATTCAGACAACTTAACCAGGCCATGGATGTTCACCGCCGCTTGCGCGAACTTGGTTTTGATGCTTTTGTAGTGGCATTCCGCAACGGTGAGCGTATCAGCCTGAGTGAAGCAAATCAATTGTTGGAAAACCAATAAAACAAAATCTAAATGCAGGCCCGTTCCTGGCAAACAACTAACGAATCTTGGTCATGAAACGAACAGGTTTAACCCGCATGAGCACAAAAAGCACCCGACTTTTGCGCGTAAAGAATGGCCATTTATTTAAAAGCTCTTTTGGCATGAAAAAGACCCTGGTATTCATCCTGGCCCTGAGCCTTTCGGGAATGGCATCGTTTGCCCAGAACGATCCCAGTTTCAGCCAGTATATGTTCAATGAGAAGATATTCAACCCCGCTTCCCTGAAGCTGACCAATACCTTCGACTTTTCACTGGTGGCACGCCAGCAGTGGGTTGGCTTCGACAAAGCCCCTTCATCGCAGGTATTCAATGCCAGCACCTACCTCCAGGATATTTACGGAGGCTTAGGAATTAACGTCATCAATGATAAACTGGGGTATGAAAACTTTCTGACCATTCGTGCCAATTATGCCTTCCCCGTTCAGGTTGGCGTGGTGTCTCACCTGATATTCGGCCTGGGCGCAGGGGTGGTCAACCGCACAATTGATGGCACCGACCTGACTTATGAGGACCCCAACGATCCCAACGGGCTTTTCTCCAGGGAAACCTATACAAAGCCTGACTTCTCTTTCGGGATGGAATATACCGATCCCAACCTGAGGATGGGCTTTGCCATTACCCACCTGTATCGGTCTGTTGAGCATTCTGGCATTGATTATGCACCCAGGCATTATTACATGTACGGGAAATACCGTTTTGACAATGTATTCCCAAAAGTAGACCTGGAGCCCTACCTGCTGATTAAGAGCAACCAGCGCAGCACCCAGTTTGACCTGAACATGACAGCCTATTATGACAAGTTGCTCTGGACCGGATTGTCTTACAGGCTTGGAGATGCCGTTTCGGCCATGCTGGGTTATACCATTACCCCTACCATCCGCGTAGGTTATGCCTACGACTACAGCATCGGGGTCAACCGAAAGTACAGCGGCGGCTCGCACGAGATCATGATCCTGGCCTCATTTGGCGGGTTCAATAAGGAAAAGGTCTCTCCCAATACTCCGAGAATATTTAACTAATCCGGTTTTGACTTCATCCCTTGAGGCTGTCACAGAAAAAACCCTGCTGACAGCTTCCTTTTTTTGTCCCGAGGAAAAACTTTTTTAAGAATCCCTTATTCGAAAGCAACCGCCATTAGTTTAGGTTGTAGATAATAACAAGGACAAAATCCTTGCTTTTTTGAGTCCTGGCAAATAGTTTAGATGGTGTTTACTCGGTTTAAACCGAATAAACACCGTTTAAACCTCCTCCCTGGTCCGGAAATACAGGCGTTTTGAAATGGATGAGGGGCCTGTAATCCATACCTCCAACCTTATTTAGGGATTAGCCTTCATCCACTCCGTACTTTGCTAAATATTTTTTTGAAAAATTCTTTTCAATTTTTCTTTTGGAAATTTATCATTTTTTCTATTTTTACTTGATAATCAACAAGATCAACCTATGAAAAAAGAGGAAAAGCCGGAAAAAGCCCCCGTAAAGGATAAAGCCTCAAGAACCCTTCTGCAGACGCGCATCATCGATGATATATTCACCGATGCCGTCGACAGCGTTAAACCCAGGTTTGAGGTAGACATTGAAGCTTACGTGAACCGTTTATGGGAGGCCAATCCCGACATCTTTGTCTTATTGAAGGAGGCGGCCACAGCGGACGAAGCCAGGGAAAAGCTCTACGCTTTCCTGGAGCGGTCTGAGCGACGGATCTTTGAAGTGGACAATGACCTGCACATCCTCGAGAAATCGACCGTCAGGGAGGCCATCAGGGTTTTTAAAAGCATCATTGGGCCAGTGAATGAATACAGGACAGGGGTCTCGGCTTTAAAATTCCTGTTCAGACTTTCCAAAGGTGAAGTAGATGCTTTGAAACACGAGATATCGGCAGGCTTCCTGCTCGAGTTCATTAATTTATTCAGGGGGGTTAACGGGCGTTCAAATATTTATTATGAAACGAAACAAGCCAAGAAGGGCATTCCTGACTTCCTGCAGATGGAAGGCAGGCAGGCTTCAGAAGTTCGGGCAGAAATGCTCAACGAACTTTCGTCGAATATGAGCAAATATTTGCGCAAATACCCCAGCGGGCTGGAAGAAGAAGTCATCACTTGGCGAAAGGGCAACAAGAAGCGGATCCTTCGCTATTTCAACGCCACGGATACCGACTGGAACAACTACCAGTGGCATCTGAAGCATGTGATCAGGGATGCGCAACCTTTGTTCGATCTTATTGAATTGACGGAAGAACAAAGTGATGCCATAAGCCTAGCTGCGAAAAACAAGGTGCCCTTTGGCATAACGCCCTATTACCTGAGCCTGATGGATAATAAGCTGAACATCGGCTATGATCACGCCATCCGTTCCCAGGTGATTCCGCCCCTTGATTATGTTCAGAAGATGGTGGAGAACCGTGAGAACCGCGGCCTTCAGTTCGACTTTATGGGCGAGCACGACACCTCACCCGTTGACCTGGTCACCCGCCGCTATCCAGGCATCGCCATCCTGAAGCCTTACAACACCTGCGCACAGATCTGCGTGTACTGTCAGCGCAACTGGGAGATCGACCAGGTGCTCGATCCCCACGCATTGGCCAAAAAGGAACAGATACGCAGGGCTCTCGAATGGATGGACGAGAACCCTGCCGTGGGCGATGTGCTGATCACGGGCGGTGACCCTATGGTGATGCGTGATGACGTGCTGAAAGGCATACTGGAAGAAGTCGCCGCCAAGAAGCACGTGTACCGCATCAGAATCGGCACCCGCACCCCGGTGGTGCTGCCCCAGCGCCTGACCCAGAAAACAATTGACATGCTTGCGTCGTTTGTGGAATATGGAAAACTGCAGATCAGCATCATTACGCATTTTGAACATCCCTATGAGATCACTCCTGAAGCCATGGCTGCTGTGAAGCGTATCCGTGAGGCGGGTATGATGGTGTACAACCAGGAGGTGTTTACTGTGGAGAACTCACGCCGTTTCGAAACGGTAAAGCTTCGCCTCGACCTGAAGAGCATCGGGGTAGATCCCTATTATACCTTCAATATGAAGGGCAAGGAGGAGACCAAAAGGTATATGGTTCCAATCGCCCGGATACTGCAGGAGCGTAAAGAAGAAGCGCGTCTGTTGCCGGGCCTCGACCGCACCGATGAGCCTGTGTTCAATGTACCCAAGCTGGGCAAGAACCAACTGATGGCCTGGCAAGACCACCGCCTGGTGATGATATTGCCCAATGGAGCCAGGGTTTATGAATTTCATCCCTGGGAAAAGAACATACAGCCCATCCCGCCCTATAACTATGTGGATGTACCCATTTACGATTACTTGGAAGAGCTGGCGGCAAGGGGCGAGAATATCCGCGACTACCGCAACATCTGGTTTTATTATTGATCCAGCGGGTCGGCAGGAAAGGGGAATGCAGGTGATGGCTGACGGGCTTCAGAAAAGATCCTTTCCATTTCGCTCACAACATCGGGGAACCAGCCTGCAAGGTCATGGGTTTCAGCGGGGTCGTTTTCCAGGTCATACAATTCCAATGGAGCATTGCCTGAGGAAAGATCATATTTCACGCCTTTCCACTTCCTGTAACGGGCAGCCTGACGGCCTCCCAATTCATGGAACTCCCAGTACAGGAATGGGTGTTCGGCTTGTTCTCCCTTTCCCGTAAGGGAAGGCAAAAGAGAGATCCCATTGATGTTTTTGGGGGCTTCCAGCCCTGCCAGTTCAGCCAGAGTGGGAAAGAAATCCCAAAAGGCGGAGATGTGACCGGAGACCTTGCCACTCGGGATTTTTGCAGGCATCCTGGCGATCATAGGCACGCGAATCCCTCCTTCATAGAGATCGCGCTTGACCCCTCGCAGGCCGCCACTGCTGTTGAAGAATGCAGGGTCGTTGCCCCCTTCGACCGCGGGGCCATTGTCGGAAGTGAAGATTACCAGCGTATTTTCATCAAGGCCCAGTTCTTTGAGCAGATTCATCACTTTTCCCACATCGGCATCAAGATGAGATATCATTGCTGCCAGAGCTGCACGGGGAAAGGGCTGGGCGCCATAATGCTGCCCTGCAGGCCAGGGCCTGGATTCGGGATAAAGACCCTTAAAGGGCTCCAGGTATTCTTGGGGGAGCACTAGCTCAGCATGGGGTATGGCATATGCCATATAGAGAAAGAACGGCTTTTCGCGGTTCTGATGGATAAATGCCAGCCCCTGGCGGGTGATCTCATCGTGGCTGTATATCTTCTTCTCATAGAAAAGCTTTTGGCGGTTTTCCAAGAGATAATCCACAAAATAATGATGGGCGTGGCGCTGGCAGTTCTGCCCAAAGAAGTAATCGAAGCCCATGTCGAGGGGTTCGCTTCCCGAGCCGGGGTAACCGAGCCCCCATTTCCCCACCAGTCCATTGGTATAGCCTGCCTCGCTGAGCAGATGGGCAATGGTACGGGTTCCCTCAGGCAGGGGTTGCTGGCCCTCAGGCTGAAACTCTTTATTCCCGCGAACGGGCGTTTGCCCAGTATGCAAACCCGTAAGCAAAACACTCCTGGAGGGGGCACACACCGTGCTGCCGCTGTAGTGTTGCGTAAAGCGTATGCCTTCCTGGGCCAGGCGATCAATATTTGGGGTTTTGAACTTGGTCTGCCCGTATACGCCCAGATCACCATAACCCAAATCGTCGGCAAGGATAAAAACAATGTTAGGGGGCTGACCGGAAGGAAATCCCTGCTGAGAGCAAGCCCCCAGTGACAGCAAGCCCAGGGCGGTGGCTGAACAGATAAAGGTGTGTTTTAAATTAAACATGAACGATTCATCTTTGAGGCAAAATCAATCGGCAACAACTTTCATAATTTCATCCTTAGAAAATACCTTCCTGATGGGGTCGTCGTATTGTTCCAGGAGTTTCAGGAGATCTTCCTTTATTCGGGCAATTTCATCTTGGTATGCAGGGTCCTTGATCAGGTTATGCATTTCCGCAGGGTCCTTTTCCAGGTCGTAGAACTCCCAGGCATCGATATCCTGGTAAAAATGGATCAGTTTATAACGCTGGTCCCTGATGCCGTAATGCCTTTTCACCATATGTTCGGCGGGGTATTCCTGGTAATGATAATAAATCGCCTTTCGCCAGGTGCTGGGATTCTCACCTTTCAATAAGGGAAGATAGGATTGTCCTTGGATATCGGAGGGGATCTCCACCCCTGCCAGCTCAAGGAAGGTGGGCGCATGGTCGATGTTCTGGACCAGTTGCGTAACATCGCCCCGATAATGGCTGAAGCGATCTGGGAGCCTGACCAGCAGCGGGGTACGTAATGATTCCTCATACATGAAGCGCTTGTCGAACCAGCCGTGCTCACCCACATAGAAGCCCTGGTCAGAGGTATAGACAATGATGGTACTTTCAAGCAATCCGCTTTCCTCAAGGTAATCGAGGAGGATACCGATGTTGTCATCCACTGATTTACAGGTCCTGAGATAGTCTTTGATGTAGCGTTGGTACTTCCACTCGGCAAGTTCCTTACCGGAGCGTTCACGGGCGTAGAAATCGCTTACAACCCCTGAATAATACCGGTTCCATTCAGCTTTTTGTTCAGGGGTCATCCGCCCATATTGGCCAAGCGAGTCACCTACATCATAATTTCCCCTGAGGCGTGAAGATTGGGTGCCATCATAAACCTTTAGGTCGTTGAGTGGGTCCATGTCGTGGTTGCTGGCAATGCGCATCTCTGCTGCCCGGGCTGCTTCCCGGCCTTCATAGGTATCGTGAAAATTTTCGGGCAGATCAAATTCCCTGTCCTCATAGACACGGAGGTCGGGCAGGTTGGGCATCCAGTTGCGGTGAGGGGCTTTGTGGTGAATAAAAAGGGAGAAAGGTTTGGATTGATCATAGTGTTCCAGCCATTCAATGCTCAGACTAGTGATAATATCGGTGGCATAACCCATCCGCTGCACTGTATCCTGATCATTGAAAAAAACAGGATTGTAGTAGTCGCCTTGTCCAGGAAGAATTTCCCAGTGATCGAAGCCAGTCGGAGTGCTTTCCAGGTGCCATTTCCCGATCAGGGCGGTTTGATATCCCCCCTGCTGTAGCAACTTTGGGAAAGTTTGCTGGCTGCCATCAAAGGCAACTTCATTGTTGATTTTACCATTCTTGTGGCTGTGTTTGCCTGTCAGCAGGCAGGCGCGGCTAGGGCCGCAAATGGAATTGGTCACAAAGCTGTTGGTGAACCTCACCCCTTCTTCAGCCAAACGGTCAATGTTGGGCGTGTGCCCATACTTGCTGTTGTAGGCGCTGATCATTTGTTGGGCATGATCATCGGTCATGATGTAAATGATATTCAGCCGCTCAACATAAGGCTTTTCCCTGCCGGCGCAGCCCGACAGCATGCTGCCCACAGAGGTGATCATGGCCAGGCTTCCTGCCTTTATACTTAATGCATTGTTTTTCAGCATAGCTCAAAAGGAACATGGGGTTTGTTTTTACAAATGTAAGTATCCCGATAGAATCGTCAAGGAAAAGGAGTTCTTTTCGCCTAATTTAGAATGGGAATGAATAATGAAAATATACCCGCTGATTTCCCTCTACAGACAGGTTTTTTTTGTTATGTTTGCCGTGAAATTTCTAAAAAACAAAACAAACCAATAAAAGCAATAGCTATGAGTGTACGTGTTGGTATCAGGCATGAAGACAAGTATGTTATGGAACGCAGGGTAGCCATTACCCCCAGACACGTTGAGAAGCTGATGCAGAAGGAAAAGTTGGAATTTGTTGTTCAAAGCTCACCGAAAAGAATCTTCACAGATGCCGAATTTAAAGCGGCAGGAGCACGCGTTGAAAACAACCTCAAGGACTGCCCGGTAATCTTCGGAGTAAAGGAAATCCCATTGGATACCTTTGAAAAGGGTAAGACTTATGTGTTTTTCAGCCATGTAATCAAGGGGCAGCCTTACAATATGCCCATGCTGAAAAAGATGATGGAAATGGGTTGCAACCTCATCGATTATGAGCGCATCGCGGATGAGCAGAACAAGCGGCTGATCTTTTTCGGCAAGTTTGCAGGCCTGGCAGGGATGATCAACTCGCTCTGGAGTATGGGCCAGCGTCTGAAAGAACTGGGGATGAAGGATAATCCATTCGTGAAATTAAAGCAGTCGCATCAATACACATCGCTGGAGGAAGCCAAAAGGTACATCGCAGAGGTTGGTCGTGAAATTGCTGAAAGAGGCCTCCCTGCAGAGCTTCAGCCCTTCACCATTGGTTTTACGGGTTACGGCAACGTTTCTCTTGGTGCCCAGGAAATTGCCAACCTCCTTCCTTCGATGGAGATTACCCCTGAGGAGTTGCTGAAACTGAAGAATGAAAAGAATCTTGCCAACAACGTAATCTATAAGGTAGTATTCAAGGAAAAACACCTTTCGAAACGCAAGGACGGCAGTACCTTCGACTTGCAGGATTACTACCAGCATCCTGAAAAATACAAGAACGATTTTGAGCAATACATCCCCCATCTGACCATCCTGATGAACTGTATGTATTGGGATGCAAAATATCCCAGAATCGTGACCAAGGACTATATGAAAAAGGCTTTCCAGGCAAGCAGGCCCAAACTTACCGTTATAGGTGATGTTACCTGTGACCCTGATGGTTCCATTGAGTTCACCCATAAGGGGACCGAGATTGAAGACCCGGTTTTTGTGTATAATCCGCTCAGCCGTAAGCCCACAATGGGGTTTAAAGGCGAGGGTATCCTAGTAATGGCCGTTGACATTTTGCCCAGTGAGTTACCCAGGGATTCATCGGAAGGATTTGCTGACGCCCTGTTCAATTTTGTAGGGCCCATTGCAAAGGCCGACTACCAAGCCCCTTACCAGGAAATTGCACTGCCCAACCCCATCAAGAAGGCCCTGATCCTTTTGCAGGGCAAATTGACGCCCGACTATAATTACATTGAGCAATTCCTCAAATAGTTAAGCAAAATATAAACCCCTTTTAATCTATCACTTATATGAAAAAAGTTCTGATTCTTGGTGCCGGAATGGTTGTTAAGCCCATCGTCACCTATCTGCTCGACAAGGGTTACTTTGTCACAGTGGCCACCCGTACAAAATCAAAAGCGGACAACATGATCCACGGTCATCCCAATGGCAAAGCTGTTGCCTGGACGGTGGACAATACAGAGGCCCTTGATGAATTGATCGCATCGCACGATCTTACAGTAAGCCTCTTGCCCTGGATTCACCACATCATGGTTGCCAAGCATTGCATCAAACACAAGAAAAATATGGTAACCACTTCTTATGTAAAACCGGAAATGAAAGCCCTGGACCAGGATGCCAAGGATGCAGGCATCATCATCCTGAACGAATTGGGCCTTGACCCGGGCATCGACCATATGGGCGCTATGCGGATCATTGACCACGTGCACGACCGTGGCGGAAAGGTAGAAGAGTTTTACAGCCTGTGCGGTGCACTTCCAGCACCAGAGGCAGCAAATAATCCTTTCAGGTACAAGTTCTCGTGGAGCCCAAAGGGTGTAGTAATGGCAGGGAACAACGACGGAAATTTCCTCAAAAAGGGGGAAGTGCATTACATCCCTACCCAAGATCTGTTTAAGAACCCCTTATCGGTTGACTTTCAGGAAGTTGGGAAACTGGATATCTATCCAAACCGCGACAGCCTACCATATCTAGAACTCTATGGAATTCCAGAAGCAAAGACAATTATGCGCGGGACCTTCCGTTACAAAGGCTGGTGTGAGACCCTGGATGCCATGAAAGCCATGAAGCTCATTACCAGTGACAACTATGATTTTACCGGAAAAACCTATGCTGAGATGGTTGCCATGCTGATCGGTGAGGCCGATGGCTCCAATATCCGCTTAAAAGCAGCAAAATTCCTGGGGCTACCCACAGAAGCCTATGCCCTGGAGGCGATAGAATGGCTGGGCGTTTTTGACCAGAAGCCCATGAACCGCCAGAACGATACCCCCTTTGAGATCGTCTCCGACCTGATGATCGACAAAATGGAGCTGGGGTCAAAAGAACGCGACATGGTAGCCATGCAGCACATCTTCCTGGCTTCCTATCCCGACGGGAAGCGCGAGGTGATCCGGTCGTCCATGCTTGATTTCGGCACCCTGGAAACCGACACGGCCATTGCCCGTACGGTTGCACTTCCTGCAGCGGTAGGCGTGGAAATGATCCTTAAAAACGAGATCGGCGTTAAAGGGGTCCACATCCCTGTAATCCCCGAGGTATATCAACCCGTACTGAATGCACTGGAAAAGATGGATATTCGGATGGTTGAGGAATACGGCCTGCCTGAGAGTGCAATCTTCTGATTGCTTCCTTGATCAAAAAACCGCCTCAATCACCATTTTGAGGCGGTTTTTTTTTCATTAAAGCTAAATCGTTTTAGCAAATGTTTATTTTTGCAAAATGACAATTATCTGATTGTACTGATCACAGCTTTTTCACTCAAGGAATTAACCAAAAACATGAGACATGTCTAAAAACAAAAGTTTCCCGATTTTCCTTGCATTTTTGTGTATGGGCTTTGGTGATGCCGTAGGCCCTTTTGTCGGACTTGCCAAGGAGCAATTCAGTCTTTCCAACTTTGAGGCCCAGATTATTGCGTTTATGGGATTCATCATGTTTGGAATCTTGTCTGTTCCTATGGGTATTTTCCAGGATCGGAAAGGCAAAAAAACCGTTTTAATGTTGGGTTTAGTCCTGGCTCTTGTGGGTTTAGTGATTCCTTTGTTCGGCCTTTCGAGCTATTCCCTGTTTCTGCTGACAATCCTTTTGCTGGGAGCAGGGGCAGCCATTCTTCAAGTAGCAGGAAACCCCATCATGCGCGATGTGTCGCCTGAAGGCAAGTATGCGCGCAACCTTACACTGGGTCAATTCATTAAGGCCATCGGTTCGCTTTCAGGCTCCCTTATTCCTTTTGCGGCTGCGAAATGGTTTGGTTTGGATTGGAAGATCCTGTTCCCGATTTACAGCGCTGCCCTTTTACTGACCCTTGTAATCATAGGGTTCACCCGTATCTACGAGAAAAGGGAAGGGGATGCTGCACCTGCAAGCTTTGCCTCCAGCCTTTCCTTGCTACGCAACCCCTTTATTGCCATGATGGTATTGGGTATTTTCCTGTATGTAGGTGCCGAGGTTTCCATTAGCTCAGGGACGCCCATCCTGCTCAGCAATAAATTCAATATCGATCTTCAAACATACGGACTGCTGGGAAATGCCTTTTTCTTTATCTCAATCCTTATCGGGAGGTTCTTAGGCTCAGTAATCCTCAATTACCTTCAGCCCAAACGTTTCCTTTTGATTACGGCATTGTTGTCCATTACAGGTCTTGTGCTGATGCTTTCCCCTGTTCAAAACCTTGTATTTCTGGGAATCTTCTTTACGGGTCTTGGTTTCGGAAATATTTTCCCGCTGATCTTCTCCATTACCGTTGATGCCATGCCTGAGCGGAGCAACGAGATTTCTGGGCTCATGGTAACTGCCATTGTTGGTGGGGCCATCATTCCGCCCCTAATGGGGTTTGTGGCGGACATGAGTTCGGTGACGGTTGGGCTATTGGTTCCCCTAGCTGCCATGCTTTACATTTTATATACCGCATTCTTTGTTTCCCGAAAAATTCATTCGGCCTAATGGACTTTATCAATGATAAACGAATCGTACTGACCCTGGACGGAGGAGGCACCAATTTTGTTTTCTCCGCCATACAGGGAAACAGGGAAATCATCCGCCCCATCACCTACCCTTCCCATGGCCATAATTTGCAGCGCTGCCTTGAGACCATCATGAAGGGCTTTAAGGAAGCCAGCCAGCAGCTGGACAGCAAACCTGAAGCCATCAGTTTTGCCTTTCCAGGCCCCACCGATTACCCCAACGGGATCATTGGTGACCTGGAAAACCTGCCCGGTTTTCGCGGAGGTGTAGCCTTGGGCCCCATGCTGGAAGAGACCTTCCAGGTCCCTGTTTTCATCAACAACGACGGGGACTTGTTTGCATACGGGGAAGCTATTTCTGGTTTTCTGCCCATGGTGAACCAGATGCTCCATAAAGCAGGAAGTACCCGCCAGTATAAAAACCTCATTGGCATCACCCTGGGCACAGGCTTTGGTGCAGGGCTGGTACGCAATAACGAACTCATCATTGGCGACAATGGGGCAGCAGGCGAGATTTGGGTGGTGCGCAGTAAGGTCCACCCCCACTCCTTCTCGGAAGAGTGCGTCAGCATACGTGCTGTGAAAAGGGTGTATGGCGAACATTGTCCTGACTGTGCTTCCCAGGACCTCTCCCCTAAAGATATTTTTGAAATTGCCACTGGCGAGCGTTCTGGCCACCAGGAAGGCGCCAGGGAATCCTTTAGGCAGATGGGTGAGTCCATTGGAGAAGCACTGGCTTCGGCACTGACCCTTTTCGATGGGCTGGTAGTGATAGGCGGAGGGCTGGCCAATGCATGGCCCATGTTCCTGCCTGAAACTATTCGGGAACTGAACAGTACCATCGAAAAACTGGACGGACGGCGGGTAGGCCGAATGGAAATAAGCGCCTACAACCTTGAAGATGAAGCCCAAACACAGGAATTCATTGCAGGGAAAGTCAGCAGAATAAAGGTTCCCTTCTCGGAAAAAACGGTTTTCTACGACTCCCTAAAACGCACC
The DNA here is from genome assembly GCA_012521995.1 of Bacteroidales bacterium. GTDB lineage: Bacteria > Bacteroidota > Bacteroidia > Bacteroidales > UBA7960 > UBA7960. The sequence goes on from JAAYLH010000140.1 coordinate 16,752, forward strand.
GGGGTGGGCATTACCCGTTTGGGTACCAGCAAAGCCGTTTCAATAGGAGCTTATGCCTTTGCCCTCAACGAAATAGATAAGAAAAACATAACAGAATCCTGAGACCCGTTTTAACAGGCCAAGGATTGTTTACAGAATATCAGGCCATTTCTTTTTGAAATGAGGGGGTTCTACTGAACAGTTTTAGCAGAAGATAAAAACAAAGGCTGAATATCAAAGCGATACTCCAAAAGTCGAATTTCAGGTCCATCATGCCCCGGCGAATGGAGTCCTGAAGTAAGTCGAACAGAAACATTACGGAAAAAACCGCCAGTAGGCCGGTTTTTTCCTTTTTCAGGGCCTTCTTCCAGTTAAACTCCAATACAGGTTTTCTCCATTTCCTGAAATTTGGAATAAATGCAGGCGTCTTACGTGCCCATTCCAGGTATGTATCACCAAATTTTTGCCTGAGAAATTGCTCTTCGGCAAACATGATCCTTTCGTAGTACACCCAATAAAGCAGAATAAAAATCAGGATAAACCACAGGTTCATGGTAAGCACAGCAACCCCAAGCCACATAAAAAAGTTGCCAACATAGAGGGGATGCCTTACGATGGAATAAACTCCTGAAGTGTTGAGTTCATCGGCCACCTGTTTGGCTGTATTCCTCCCTGAGGTATTAGGCGGGGAGTGTCCTACGGTATATGCCCTGATAAAAAAGCCCAGCAGGCAAAAGAAAAGAGCCACAACCTGGTCAAAGCGATCAAAGGGAAGCGCAGGATCCCCGAAAGTTTTTCTCCTCCATTCGGAAAAGGCAAAGAATACCATTCCGAACAATAAGATAATAATGGGAAGTGTTCCACGGTGACGAAAGAGGAAGCTCCCCTGCTGTTCCATTTCTTCAATGAGTGACATAAAAATTCAAGGTGGTAATAATAATGGAAGCAAAATTACAAAAGGAAGGTATTGCTTTTTATTATTCATAGAAATTTATCTGAATATTTCAATATGATTTAAGTCTTCTGACATTTGGAATTACTTCTGAACAATTGGCCAGATATGGCGTTAACCAGAGTATAATATTCATTTCAAATTGATTATTTTTCCAATATTATTTGCAAAATTCTTAACAATCAATCATTTAAATTTACATTATTATGGAAAATCTTGGAACAGAAAGCAACCAACTGAGCAACTTCATGGAATGGGCCAGTAATTTTTTAATTACCTATGGTTTGAAGCTTCTTGGCGCCATTGTGGCTCTTATTATTGGCTTCTGGCTTATCAGGAAGTTCAGTAAATTCTTAAAGAATACTTTTGAGAAGCGCGAGATGGAGCCTTCCCTGGCTTCTTTCCTGAGGACTTTAATAACCGTGACATTAAAAGTTTTGTTAGGGATCAGCATCCTGGGAATGATCGGGATCCAGATGACCTCCTTCATTGCCATCTTGGGTGCCGCAGGGCTTGCAATAGGTATGGCCCTTTCGGGAACGCTTCAGAACTTTGCAGGTGGGGTTATCCTGCTTTTGCTAAAACCCTTCAGGTCAGGTGATTTTATTGAAGCACAAGGCTATACAGGCACAGTGCAGGAAGTCCAGATCTTCAATACTGTTTTGAATACGCCTGATAACAAACGTATCATCATTCCCAACGGACCTCTTTCTACAGGCCCTATGACCAACTTCAGCGCCATGCCAACCCGAAGGGTAGACTGGGTTTTTAGAATCGCCTATGGGGACAGTTTTCCAAAAGCTAAGGAAGTGCTCAACCGGCTCATAGCCAATGATGAGCGAATACTGAAAGACCCCGCACCCATGATCGTACTCTCTTCCCTGAGTGACAGCAGCGTAGATATGACAGTAAGGGCCTGGGTTAAGGGAGCCGATTACTGGGGCGTATATTTTGATATGCAGGAAAAAGTATATGATGTATTTGCCAGCGAAGGTCTCAATATTCCATTCCCTCAAATGGATGTGCATCTGCATCAGCAGAAATAACGATCCTTCTAATTATATAAAAAAAGAGGCCGTCCCAAAGCTTGGGATGGCCTCATTTATGCCCCAATATTGTTGTAACGAGGTATAAAATACTCGTTTAGCGAACCATACCCTCCATCGATTTCTTGAGTTCGCGAGCGTATCCAAGAAATTCATCCACACCCATTTCGCGCAGGAATATCAAGCCATGGGTAGCCCTGATCTTCGGATGTGTATTCAGGTAGAAATGGTTCTTGCCCAAAAGCAACTGGATGTCCTTCAGTTGTTCAACCCAGATTTTCTGTGCTAGATCACAGAACTTGCCATTCAGCTCATAGCTCGGAAAAGAGGCATCGACCTGGCTTACATAACAATGGGAAAAGGCATCATTCATTGCCGCCATGGCATTGAGTGACACAGGAAAAATGACATTAGCTTCTGCAGGATGAAAACGGTACCAAACGTTTCTGTAGCCCCATATCCTGAGCTTGCTGAGGTCAGCCTCCTTTTTCCAGAGGCGTAAAGCTTCAGCAGTAGCCTGGAGCACCTTGTAATGGGTATCGGGTCCGCTGCCTTCCGGGTCAAAGGTAAGACTCAGCACGGTTGGCTTCAATTCACGGAACATATCCAGGATGGGCAGCACATCACGCTCCTGCTCAGGCTGTTCGGTAAAGATATCGCCCTGGTAAAATCCCAGGCGCAGGTGGCGTACGTTCTTCACCTGCAGTCCATAATGAGCCCATACCAGTTCCTCCTCAAATTCCCTGATCATGCCCTTAAGCTGCTGAATCTTGGGAGGGTTCTTTTCCCCATCGTAGCTGTTTCTGAGGATGGTAAGCACTTCGTTGATCACATCCCTGAGCTGATCAGTATTTTTTATTTTGTATATCTGAACCAGTGCCCTTACCACGCGGTGGCAAACGCCGCGACGACGCTCATAATGTTCCCCTGCAGCAACTTTGTTCAGGTAGTGGTAAACATCCTTGTCGCTTTTCAGTTTGTACCCAACCTCATAAAAGTCTTGGTAATTGACCATCTGAATCAGCCCTTCATCAAGAAACTTCTTAGTCTCGATCAGCAATTCGGTAACAAAGCGATTGGTTACAGCAGTAAAACCTGAGGTAAGCACAGCAAAATGGAAATCGTTGGTGTGCACCCTGATATGGTTGGCTATATAAGGCAGGATGCCCAGCATGATATCGTCGTGGTGGGGACCCGTGTGGAGAAACACCTCATTCTCTTCCCTGCGCATCCCCTTATTCATCTTTTCGATGATGCTTTCGGTAACCGAGCTAAGCACCGCTTCGCTGTCTTTTACATTTGGGATCAATTTGGCGTAGGGATCATTTTTAAGGTCTTCAGGCAAAAGATGGTGCCCATATTTTCCCAGTTTTTTACACAGCTCAATAATGGCTCTTTCTGTTTTTTCATGAGACCAGTCCCCTGAATGAAAGAACCTGTCCACACTGTCGTTGAGACGTGAAGCAGCCCCCGTGGTAATGAAAAAGCGGCTGTTTTTAAGTTTTTGCAGCACACTCGCAGGATACAGGTTCACCATTTCACTTTCCAGTGATTGCTTGACCATATTGGCTTTCGCCTCACCTGCAGCAATGATGATGGCTGTCGCGTTGGGGTTATAAGTGATGGATTCAAGGCCAATGGTGATGACCAGCCGGTTTGCAGAAATTTCAATCCCTCCAAGGTCAGAGGCGGCAACAGCTTGGGTTTCGAAGTTAGTGGAAGTGAGCCGTGTAGTGCTGAAAAGGTCTGACCCGCGGGTATTAAATGCAATATGCCCATCAGGTCCCAAACCACCCAGAAAAAATCCTATCCCTCCTTTGTCGCGAATGGTTTGTTCATAGCGGCTGCACCAGTCATCAATCAGGAATATGGAGTCTTGTTGTAGTTTCTCAAAGGACGATCTGCATTCGCGGTAACGCAGGGTAAGGTCAATATTGTAGTCAGGAAATACTTCCGAAAAATGCTTCCCATCGGCCAGGAGGATCTCATCGCAATTAATCAGCAAGGCACGGTTTTTATCAAGGCCAAAACCCTTAATGTAATAATTCATTACATAATGGTAGAAACTGTTGTGTTGCTTGGAGGGGATGGGATAAAACTCATCGATTTGGACAAACTGAAGGCCACCCAATTCTGGCTTTTTGTTGACCTTAAGACCATACTGTTCGCGGATGGATTCTCCATCATTATTATCCCAGTTCGATAGCAGATAATCAGTCCATTTAATGAAAAACTCAGGGGTTTTTCCCGTAGGCAGGCTAATAAGCCCTTCAGGGTTTTCGCTCACCCATTCAAGGAATCGAAGGGCAGTGATCAGTCCAAGCTTGGGAAAGTTATCCACAACAATGTATGGAATTCGACTGGATATTTTTGTGATCCCCGATTGCTCAATAAAAGCCTTTTCAACACTGGAAAAAACAGTTTGCTGTTTACTCCCGCCACCATAAGAAAGAATCCTGCTCATGACAATTTTTTTTAATTCACAGAACAACTAAAGTTAACACGAAAAAAAGAGAAACACCCGACAGATGACTTCTCATTTTTAATTGGAGAGTTTATAGATGCAAATATACGAAAGCCCCTTTAATAAATCGTTTTAGGTATAATTTATCCATCATAAATACATTTTATCCATAATATAAAATTCCAAAATGAATCATCAAGGCCAAAATCAATTTGCCGGGCTTACGAAAATTTATTTTTTAATAATCTCAGGGCTTTTGTAATTTTACCCTAAAACAAAAAAACATGGCATTGAAAGGGTATGGTAAATGGTTACTGGGAAGCTTAGGCTGGGCTTTAGGCGGTCCCATCGGAGCAATTTTGGGTTTTCTTCTTGGGTCAGCTTTTGAAGGAATGGATTCAGGGACTTATGAATACCGAAGCACCACTCCTGGTGACTTCCGGGTGAGTCTGCTGATCCTAGCCGCCTCCGTCATGAAGGCTGATGGAAAGCAGCTAAAATCAGAACTGGACTTTATCAGGGCCTTTTTTTTAAAGAATTTCGGTGAGCCTGCGACAAAACAATACATGGTTGCCTTTCGCGATATCCTTAAGCAGGACATCCCCCTTGAGTCAGTATGCTTGCAGATCAGGTCGAATATGGACATCCACAGTCGCCTTCAGTTGCTTCACTTTTTGTTTGGGATTTCCGCAGCCGATGGCCATTATCACCCCCTTGAGGTGGATACCATTGAAAGGATAGCACATTACCTGGGCATCAACCAATATGACTTCCTTTCCATCAAAAATATGTTTGTAAAAGAAGCCGACAGTGCTTACAAAATTCTGGAAATTAAACCCGATGCTTCGGAAGAAGAGATAAAGAAAGCCTTCCGGGCAATGGCACTGAAACATCATCCCGACCGTGTCAGTCACCTTGGGGAGGAATTCCAAAAAGCCGCTGAAGAAAAATTTCAACAGGTAAACCAGGCTTATAACACCATAAAAAAACAAAGGGGATTCAATTAATTATCTCTTTTTTTCCAGGGAGGCCCATTATTTAAACATCTAAAACTTCTTTGAAATGCAAATTTTGGCATTTTAAAGAGGTTTTTTTTACTTTTTACAGAGAATTACTATTGCATATATAATAAATTTGATTTAAATTGCAAATTATTAATCTGTTTGAAATTCTTTCTAAGCAAACCCCAGGTACTTACCTAAAAACCGATTGCCATGAAAAAGTGTGCTGTTTTCATACTGATTGCCTTTACTTCCATGGCTGCGTTCTGCCAAGATAAGGATCCTGTACTCATAAGGTCAGGAGAAACCTTTGTCACCAATAACAATGCCAGTTATTCCTGGGGTTGTGGCACCAATTTGTTTCTGGATTCGGAAAACAACCTTCATGGAGCATATGTGGACAATTACAAAATTTTCTATCTTTTCTCGAGCGATCAAGGTCAAACATGGGACATTGAACAACTCGTAACAGGCTATGAAGGGAAAATTAAAAATTGCGGGATTGCCGTTACCACCAACGGAAAAGTTTTCATCCCCTTCGAGATTCACCCAAACCTGAATTATGGAGGTGCTCCGGTGGGTTATCCTGAGTTTATTAATATCATTTACTGCGCGGTCAGTAATGAGGAGGACTGGGATATTACCATGTTGCTGCCGAATAATCCCGGTTTAAACCAGGGTCATTTCCTCGGAGATGTGCTGGTGGATAACCAGGACAATGTGCACGTCTATTCTATGAGCTATGGATGGTATTATTATGGTGGCGCAATTACAGAAAACATTTTTTCAAGCGAAACCGACGAATGGTCGACCCAGGTAGTCGTTGAATACAATGATGCGCCCA
>JAAYLH010000029.1 GCA_012521995.1 Bacteroidales bacterium
ACGACAAAGCCGGTATCGCCGCCGAAAAGACCCATAGCACCACCCTCGAAGCAGCTACCCTGGCCAAAAAGGCAGGCGTCAAAAAACTGCTCCTTGGCCATTATTCAGCCCGCTACAACGATCTCCAATTGTTTGCACAAGAAGCCAGGCAGGTTTTCCCAAACACCGAACTGGCCGAAGAAGGGCGTATCATTCAGGTGGGTGATGAGCAGCCCTAAACCAGGCCACGAAGCTCTTCTATACGAAACCTGATCTTACGCTGCATATAGGCATCCCCAACCTCTTCAAGCAAACCCTGCAACACATCAGCATCATCCATATTATCCAGGGCCTTTCGGCGAACCTCAAAATCAGGATCCTTAAAGAAAATTTCGCGCAACACCTGCATGTCCGAGATACGGGTAACTGCCTGCCCACGCACGAAAAAATCAGGGTCATCAGAGGCAATCGAACGGATTACCCCGGGATCATCAATCTGCTGGACAGCAAGGGCCCTGACGTAATAATCACCGTCGTTGCGGGCAATCTGGATGAGTACTTCCTGATCTGTGATTTTCTTCAGGGCATCCGAACGTACATAGAAGTCCTTGTTGTTACGCGCAATTTGGGCCAATACACCCTGGTCGTTAATGGCCTGAACAGCAGCTGATTTGATGTCGCGATCCGTCAGCGCCTCAACCAATGACGCCAGCACATCATTATCGCGGATCTTGTTCAGGGCATCCTTGCAAATGTAATAGTCGTCCTGGCTCTTCATAATGATGCCCGAAAGGACTCTGCTGTCGGTAATGCCTTTTACCGCGGCCAGCCTCACATAATAATCGGGATCACTACAAGCAATGTCCACTAGCGCCTGCTGGTCTGTGATCTTCTCTACTGCAGTCTGGCGAACAAAATGATCGGGGTCGCTCTGCGCAACCCTCATCAAAACCCCCTGATCATCAACCAACCCCACAGCATCTGCCCTGCTCTGATAATGCACCGCCCTTAAGGCAATCTCGGCCAGTTCATCCTGGCTTAGCCCCCTTGCCTGCTTCAATTCCTTCCTTGGTTCTCCCATGGCCCGAAATTTTTCCGGCATGAAGAAATGCCGTGCATGCTAATTTAAGGAATTTTTTCAGATTTGACAACCCCTCTTATCCTCGCGTGCCTGCCAGCAGGTTCCCGAAAACCGAAACGGCATTTATTTACCAAGGGAAAGGCCTACTCCCCTTGTTGCATGTTCCTTAAAACCCGGAAGGCCTCATCGCAAAATGCCCCCTGATCGGGGTACCCAATTAATGCCCAGCTGTCAATACTCCGGAAAAAATCCAGATATGCCTCAAAGCCTGATCGTCCAATGATGTAGCGGGTTAGCCAGGAATAATACCCATAGGCTTCCGGGCTATAAATATTCGCCTCCATGAATAATTCCAGTTGTTCGATATGCTCTGGATATTCCACGATGTCCCTTTCCTGCCCGGCAAGGAATAGTGCCAATCCCTCATTGAGCCAGGCCTTTTCGTGGGGTGACAGGATGTGTATCAGTTCATGTCTTACCACCTTCAGGTATTCCTCAAGGTCACGACCAGAGCTTTCATCAATAAAGGAAGTTATTAAAACAAGCTGTTCATCCGCTTTAGCCATGCCAATACTCGTTATTCCGGGCTCCCAGCGCCCAAAAATATGTTCAACAAAACGCCGCTGACTTTCAAAAATAAAAAACCGGATATGATGATCCTTTTTCAACCCAGCCTGTCACACAAAAAATCATACGAATCATTGAATGCCTTGACATAAATTCCATAATCCTGCTCATCCTGACTGTAAAAGGCAAAATGATCATCTTTGTGAAATAAATCCAAATCCTGGCAATATCCGGGCAAAACCCACCAAACCAGGAATAGGAAAACCGCGGCCACCCTCACCATAGGCTGAGCATTTCGAAAAAAAAATTCCTGTTTACCCTGGTTCAAATATACAAATATTTGTTATCAGGATAGTTAACAAACTTTCTTTTTTATATGAGAAAAACATTAATTGGAGTTAAAATTAAGGATTTCTATTCCACCATGGTCGTACCATGCTCTTGTAAAGTCCGTACAAGTCTCCTGGCGATCCTTTCCTGAAACGAACAGGGTATGACGATGGCCCGCCAAAGGCTGGCAAAGCCTGATCCCCAGCTAAGCAAAAAAAACAATCATGAATGGAACAGGCCTAAAAGATTTCTAATAACAGGGGGCCTGGTTTACACTTTTGTATGGGTTTTTTCGTGAGCAATTTTCTTTGCCCCAGGTGATTGAGAAGTAAAAATCCATCCCGTCTAACTCATTTACGCCCAGCATCCCGCCCGGTTGTTCAGTGCCTATGGTAAGAAATGCCAGCCTCATGGAGAAGCCCAGCCTGGGCTTACGGTAGTCGTGAAAAGTGACGGGCATTGCAAAGGCAAACCAACGGGTCTCGTAACGGGGCACAATGCCTAATTGGGAAGGGCGCGCTACTCTGTGCCGCATCAAGGGCAGGTCCTGCACCCAAAAGGCATAGGCAAAAAAACCACTGCCCAGGTTGTAATCAAACTGAAGGCTGGCAGCGGTAGGAAGGCCTACCCAGTAAGGCTCCCCGTCGCGATGAATGATCTCACCCGAAACTAAATTACTCTCCAGGGTGTCCAGCAATTGGTTCAGATTATCATAATCTTCCCAATGGGCATTGGGCCAGGTGAGGCTCATCTCAGAAAATTCAAAGCTTCTGATATTTTCTTTCATTCTCAAGCCACCGATATCAAGAACGGAAAATCCAAGGCGGTAACGGTAATCGGCAGCCTGGGCCCTTGGAATAGGTCTGAGGTTAATCACCTCAAGGGCCATTGTACTGTTCTCGCTGAAGGTTACCCCCAAATCGAATGAAAAACCGCTGCCTTTCAAATAATTTTCAGCAGCACCTGTCTGATTGGTGGCATCGTCAAAAGGAAGAGACCCCATAGCCTCCAGGTTTACCCGGGCTAAATGTATATTCCGGTCGTCGTCCACCTCGTACACCAGCTTATCCGACCTTAAGCTCATGGCATGGTAGCCCATCAGGTAACGGCCCGTGATGCCCACGGCCCAGTTGTTGTCCTGAGTGCCCGCCACTGTAGTGGCATAGCTCAGGCCAAGCTCAGCCCAGCCCAGCGTGCTTGCCGCAAAAGGATTGTTTTCAGCATATTGAATATTCAGTTGGGGCGCATACTCCAGGCCCTGGGTATTGAAATTCATCAGGTGGCCGGGGATTTTCTGCATGGAACTGACGCTCCTAACCCCGTTAACAAAGCCTATGGCATGACTTCCATATTTAAGCAGGAAGGAAGGCCCCTGCAGACGGCTATGCTGATAGCCATTCATGCGGGCGATGTCAAGCCTTTCCGAGAAGTATTGCCCGGGCTCGGCAAGATAGGTGTCCTTCATGTTGAACAGGTCGCTGAAGGAGAACTCCCCTTTAGGGATGTAGAAATAATTGTTCTGAATGCTGAAGTTTCCCGTAAGGAAACTAATGTCCACGCAATTGGGCGAATCGAATATGGCAGCGGGGTTGATCAGTCCGCGGTTGATCCCGGCATAGCGGTCAGAAACCAGTCCTGCCATCTCCTGGGCACGGATCATTGGGCTTGAAAAAAGCACACCTGCTGCCCATAAGGTCAACCTTAAATAAAAACTTTTTTTGAATTTCATGACCGAAATAATAGCAATGAAAAAATGAGGTCTCTCCAGCTGGAATCTTCATTCAGGGAAGCCATAATTCGAAATGATTGGAGTCACGGCTTGAAAAAAAAACAGTTAATTTTGGTAAACCATAAGGCCTTTTCCTTATAAAACTCAAATTTATTAAAATCATTGCACCCATGCTTAGCCAAGAAACACTGAATTTTTACAGGGAATTGCGCAAAAACAACCATAAGGAATGGTTCGACAAGAACCGCAAATGGTATGAAGAGGTCAAAAAAGATTACCTCCGCTTTACGGCCGAATTGCTGACGCGGATGCAGGCTGTGGATTTGAGCCTTGGGCACCTGGCCCCCAAGGATTGCGTCTTCCGCATCAACCGCGACATCCGCTTCTCGGCCGATAAGACGCCTTATAAAACTCACCTGGGGATATTCATGACGCCAGGCGGTCGTAACCTGGATTATGCGGGCTATTATGTCCACATCGACGAGGAAGGCGGTTCCTTTGCCGGCGGCGGCTGCTACAGGCCCCAGGCCATTATCCTGAAAAAGATCAGGCGCGAAATTGCCAACTTTTACGAAGACCTTGAGGAGATCGTAGGTGACAGGGCTTTCAAAAAAACTTACGGGGAATTCGACCGTGAAGAGGGTGCTGTCCTTAGCCGCCCCCCCAAGGGCTTCGATGCCGACAACCCTGCCATCGAATTCCTGAAGTTTAAAAGCTTTACCGCTACCCGCGAATTGGATGCCAAAATCCTCACCGACCCCAAAGGCCTTGACACCGTGGTGGACATCCTCAAAGACCTCAAGCCCCTGAATGACTTCCTGAACCGGGCGATCAGAACGGAGGGATAGTCACAGGGTTGGATTTAGGGTTCCTTTTTTCTGAATTATTACCGGAAACCCCGGACAGCGCTTTAGACCTGAAAAAAAAGGAAGTTATTTTGCCAATACCTTCCTGACAAATACCCCTTCCGCTTTATGAATCGTAAGGAAACAGACTCCTGTCCCCCTTCGGTTTTCTAATCGAGTTTTAGAAAGCATCCGGGCTTTCCTTTGAATTTTTTCAAGCCAATATACTATACTCCTCAAAATTCATTTTTCAGCACACTGAATGGTCCATTTTGGGAAAATGGTTAAATGTCCTGCGAAAGTTCAACGGAAAATGCAAACCAGATCTCCCATTTCCACCCCATTTTTTCTTACCTTTGCAAGGTTTTTTTGCCAATAATCGAAAGAATTCTCTGACCTATGGAAATTCCCAAGCAATACTCGCCGAAAGGCGCTGAAGACAAGTGGTACGCGTATTGGCTCGAACAGGGCTATTTCAAGTCGGTTCCCGATGAGCGTGAGCCCTTCACCATTGTGATCCCCCCGCCCAATGTCACGGGGGTGCTCCATATGGGACATATGCTCAACAACACCATCCAGGACATCCTTGTGCGGCGCGCCCGCATGCAGGGCTTCAACACTTGCTGGCTGCCCGGCACCGACCACGCCTCCATCGCCACCGAAGCAAAGGTGGTGGCCAAGCTCAGGGAAGAGGGAATTGACAAGAAAACCCTTTCCCGCGAGGAATTCCTCGATCATGCCTGGGAATGGAAGGAAAAGCACGGCGGCATCATCCTCGAACAGCTCAAGAAACTGGGTGCCTCCTGTGACTGGGACCGCACCGCCTTTACGATGGACGAGAAACTCTCCGATTCGGTCATCAGGGTATTTGTCGACCTGTATAACAAGGGCCTGATCTACCGCGGCGTCCGTATGGTCAACTGGGACCCCAAAGCCCTGACCGCCCTTTCGGACGAAGAGGTGATCTACAAGGAGCTGCAGTCAAAGTTCTATTACCTGCGCTACCGCATCGAAGGCACAGAAGATGAATACGTGACCATAGCCACCACGCGCCCCGAGACCATCCTGGGCGATACGGGCATCTGCGTCCACCCTGAAGACCCCCGCTATCAGCACCTGAAAGGCAAGCGCGCCCTGGTGCCCCTCATCAACCGCTCCATACCCTTCATCTTTGATGAATACGTGGACCGTGACTTCGGTACCGGCGCCCTGAAGGTCACCCCCGCCCACGACATCAACGACTATAACCTGGGCATCAAGCACAACCTGCCCAGCATTGATATTTTCAATCCCAACGGCACCCTCAACGAAAGCGCCGAGATCTACATTGGCGAAGATCGCTTCGTGGTCAGGGAAAAGATTGCAAAGGAACTGGAAGCCCGGGGCCACCTGGTAAAGGTAGAGAACATCACCAACAACGTTGGTTTCTCTGAGCGCACCGATGAGGTGATCGAGCCCAAGCTTTCGCTGCAGTGGTTCCTGAAGATGGAAGAGATGGCCAAGCCGGCACTGGAGGTGGTGATGAACGACACCATACATTTCCACCCGGCCAAGTTCAAGAACATCTACAGGCACTGGATGGAGAATGTCCGCGACTGGTGCATCAGCCGGCAGCTCTGGTGGGGCCACAGAATCCCCGCCTGGTACCTGCCCGACGGAAAGATCGTGGTAGCCCTCAATGCTGAAGAAGCCCTCGAAAAGGCCCGCAAAGAGCATAATCCAGACCTTCAGGCTGCTGACCTGAAGCAGGATGAAGATGTGCTCGACACCTGGTTCAGCTCCTGGCTCTGGCCCATTTCGGTGTTTGACGGAATCAACCACCCCGACAACCCTGAAATCAAATATTACTACCCCACCAACGACCTGGTGACCGCACCTGAGATCCTCTTCTTCTGGGTGGCACGGATGATCATGGCCGGGCTGGAATACCGCCAGGATATTCCCTTTAAGAATGTTTACCTGACAGGAATCGTCCGCGACAAGCTCGGCCGCAAGATGTCGAAATCGCTGGGCAACTCGCCTGACCCCATCGAGCTGATGGAGCACTACGGGGCTGACGGCGTCCGCGTTGGAATGCTCTTCTCCTCCCCCGCCGGCAATGACCTCTTGTTTGATGAAGCCCTGTGCGAACAGGGACGCAACTTCTCGAACAAGATATGGAATGCCTTCCGCCTGACCCAGAGCTGGGAAATCGATAAATCCATCCCCCAGCCCGAAACCGCCAGGGTGGCCATTGAATGGTTCCACGCCAACATAAACAAACACATCAAAACCATCAACGACCACCTGAACAAGTTCCGCATCGCGGATGCCCTGCTGAGCATCTACAAGCTGATCTGGGACGATTTCTGTTCGTGGTATCTTGAGATGGTGAAACCCGCTTACCAGAAACCCATTGACGCGAAGACCTACGAAGCGACCATTGTATTCTTCGATGAGCTGCTGCGCCTGCTTCATCCCTATATGCCCTTCATCAGCGAAGAGATTTACCAGCGCCTGCGCAAGGACAGTAATCCCGAGAGCATCGTAATCGCCCCATTCCCGAAAGGCGGGCCCTTTAAGGAAGAGATCCTTGCCGGCTTTGACTTCGCCGAGGAGGTCATTATGGCCATCCGCAACTTCCGCCAGGAAAAGAACATTCCCAACAAGGAAACCCTCGAGCTGTGCATAAAGAAAAACCACGACGAGAAGCCCGACACCACCTTCGACAGCACCGTCATGAAGATGTGTAACCTCAGCAAGCTGGACTACACCGATGAAAAGCCCGCCGATGTGTTTACGCTGATCATCAAGACCACCGAGTTTTACATCCCGCTTTCGCAAAACGTCGACATCGAAGCCGAGATTGAAAAGCTGGAGACCGACCTGAAATACCAGCAGGGCTTCCTGGCCACGGTGGAGAAGAAACTCTCGAACGAACGCTTTGTAAGCGGGGCCCCCGAACAGGTGGTGGCCGTTGAGAAAAAGAAACAGGCTGATGCTTTGGCACGCATCAGCGTGATTAAAGCCCAGCTGAAGAACCTTAAAAAAAATTAATCAGCCGGCCTTTCCTTCTCAATGGAAGGAATGATTTTTTTGGTAATGAACACCTAACTTTTTAAAAACAGAAAATCATGAAAAAAACCACCCTTTTCATAATGCTGGCCCTTGTCATTGGCGCCAGTTCATGCAAGTCGAAGCGGATGTTCCCTGTCAACGAGCGGGCAGAACCCGATATCCCCGTAAGGGAAGAGCGTTTCAGCTTCACCCAGGAAACCGACCGCATCAGCCAGCAAAACAACACCTTTTTTGTGGTCATGGGAAGTTTCCAGAACAGGGATAATGCCGAAGGCTTTTCAGAAACCCTGAGGGGGCTTGGTTTTACACCCACCATCCTGCTCTCCGAAACAGGATTCCACCGCGTGTCGGTCAATTCTTTTCTCAGTGAAGACAATGCCCGCTCAAGGGTGCTGCAAATCCGCGAAGAATTCCCCGATTATGCCGATACCTGGCTACTGATCAAAAAAGACGATTAAAATAATCCAAATTTCCTTACGGGAAAATATTCGTGAGGCTGCCTCTATTTCAGGGGGCAGCTTTTTTATTGGACCAGGCCCCTGAATCAAACCTGTTTTCTGCCCCTCCTGAACTCCAAATTCTTCTTTGCTGAATGCTTGCCCATCCCACAATGGGAAAAAGTCCGTTTTTTGTTTGTACCTGATTTGAGAGTTAACCGTAGTTTAACCGTAGTTTAACCAATTGTAATTGGTTAAAGTACGGTTAAACTACGGTTCAACTTTGTCTCAGGTCCATAGATGAAACGTTGGGGGAAGGATTATGGATTCCTGCTGATGATTATTCCGGTAATGCGGTCTTGGGTGGAAAAACATACAGGAGTTAAGCCGGGTCTGGTTTCTTAAACTGTTTTTGGATTGCTGCAGGCCAAATACCTGGCCGGAAAAAATAAAACGGCCGGGAAAGGGTTCCCGGCCGCCTGTTCATATTCCTGACCTAAAGCCCGGAAAATATCAATGCAAGTTTACCAGCCTGAGGGTTTTGATTCCTCCAGGGTGGCTGATACGGAGCAGGTAAATTCCCTGCTGCATACGCGAATTTAAGGCAGGCATTTCAATTTGGTTAGTGCCGGCTTCGAGCATTCCCTCAAACAGGACATCAATCCGGGCACCCGAAAGCTCGAAAAGCTCGACAATTACCTTGCCGGCGGCAATAAGGTTTATCTCAAGCAGGGTATGCTCGCTGACAGGGTTTGGATACAGGCGGGCGTTGAAGCCTTCAGCCTGGAGTTCACCGGTTGAAACGTCGGAATAGCCCGTGCCGATGAGCGGGATCAGCACATCATCATTGTTGATGGCATTGGAGACAAAGCCCAGGGTGGCTGAGCGGGTGCCAACCGCCGTTGGAGAAAAGACGACATCAAGGTCAAAGTCGGCTCCAGCCTCAATGGTCATCGGGAAGGTTTCCGAAGTGGAGAAAACATTGTCAGTAAAGCTGAGGCCCGTGATCTCGAGGGCAACATTCCCGTTATTTTTCATATTCAGGCCCAGGGTAGCCGATTCATTGAGCAGCACCTGCCCGAAGTTCAGGCTGCTTGTAATGGGAAGCAGTACGGCAGCTTCAAGCACGGCATTCCCCGAAAGGGAAATATTCACTTCCGGCAGATTGGGGTCATTGGTGCTGAAAACAGCCTGGCCCGTAAAGGATCCCTCCTCATCAGGAAGGAAGTAAAGGGGGACAGGGAAATCTTCGCCGGGATTAATTTCAAAAACATTCTTCGTGATCAGGTTGTTGAGGAAGACTTGATCGCCGGTAAAGTTTTGGAGGGTTGCCACCAGCAATTCGTTGCCCGTATTCGAAATCATCAGTTCTCTTTCAACGGGCTGATTGGGCGTGGTTGTTCCGAAATCGAGGGACAGGGGGTCGAAAACCGCTACAGGCCCATCGAGTGGGGCAAAGACAAGCTCAGCCCGGATGTTTTCATCCATCTCAAGCTGGATGGTTTCCTGGGCGAGGCTTTCGCCGTTAACGATCCATTCCACGAATTGAGTATTTGAGGCAGGTACGGCCTGAATGGTGATTTCCTGGCCTAAATTGAAATAATAAGGGTTGGTGCCGCTGATTGGCGTTCCGCTCAGGTTAAAGTCGCCCTGCCCGTTTACATCGACAAAGAGCCTGCGGCTGTGGGTGACGCAGTTGATGGATGCGACCCATCCTGCCTGGACCTGGCTTCCATCGGAATGAAACTGGAAGGTGAGGGCTCCTGTGGCATGGCTGCTGGTGACCACCCCGGGGGAATTGGTGCCGCAAAAGGTGCCAATGAGCGGGGCATCGGTATTGGGGCCATCGTAGATCTTCAGCCAGTCCCAGTCACAAGAACTGTTTGGCTCTACCGAGAATGCAGTAAAGGTAAACTCCAGCATGTCGCCCTGGGTGGCAGGAACAAAGGTCATTGTATAGTCCTGGTTATTGCCGTATTGGCCGGTAGGGCCGCCTGGGTCGTAGAAATTGCCGCCACAGGTTGCCACGGTGGTGTTGCTGATGTTGTGATTCTCGCCCTGGGAAACAGCCATTACCCGGATAAAATTCTGCTTCAGCCGGGTGTCGGTATCCAGGCCGTCATCCACAGTAAGGCTGACATCATAATTTCCTGCTTCGGCAAAAGTGATTTGTTTGGGATCCTGCTTTGCAGACCCGGCAGGCTGCCCGCCTTCAAAGCTCCATTCCCAGGAGATGATGTCGCCCAGCGAGTTATCGCTAAAATCGACATAGCCTCCCTCGGGGATAGCCAGGGGTTCGGCCTTAAAATCGGCATAGATTGACCCTCCAAGTTCGATGTCAAGGACTGTGGTTTGGTAATTCTGTACCTGTACCCCGCTGACTTCCAGGGGAGGATAGCCATCGGCAGAAACCAAAAGGTCATAAGTGCCTGCAAGGATGGGGCGATGGAAATTTCCATGGGGAAGGCTGGAAAAAACTTCTGAATTGTTTTGGTCGTGGTTCAATACTTCAATCCTGGCCACCAGGGCTTCGCCGGTTTCGGCATCGGTGACGGTGCCCCGGATGCCATACAAAGCCTGTCGCATATAGTTCAGATAGGACCTGTGCAGGTAATTCCAGTGGGTTGGCAGCTGGTTTCCGGGCAGCAGCTTGGTTCCGCTGATTTCAAGGGTCATTTCCCTTCCCCTGGCATACCAGTTGACATAATCCTGCCGTCCTCCATAGATCACATACCAGTCACCCCCGTGGGTGATTCCATTATCCATTTCGTTCATATAGGAAGAAGGACTGTAAAGGTGCACCGTGTCAGCAAAAGCACGGGAAAGCCAGATCCACCAGTTGTGGTCGGCGTGGCGGTTGGCAGGGTTAGTGCTGGTCCAGCTATCAAAGGGGTAATTGACCAGCTCTGCTCCCCCGTGCATATTGGCTGACATCACAAAACCCATCGTATCAACAAAGGCTGTCATGAATTGGGTTTCGGGCTGCATATTCCCGGGATTGGATACCGGGTTGGGGTAATTGCGGTTGAGGTCTACCCCATTGATATTGGACCTGGTAGCCCCATTCAGGCTGCTGTTGTCATACCTGTATGTTCCGTCGGGATTTTCATTGGGACAAATCCATATCTCCATATTGTCGAGCAGATAGGCCACATCCTCATTGGTATCATAATTGTTCAGTAAATAATGGATCAGCCTGAGCATCATAATGAAGCCTGTGGTTTCATCGCCGTGGATGGTGGAGGTGTACATAAACCTTGGTTCGTTTTCCCGCTGGTTCACGTTGGCCGAGATTTTGGCAAACAACAGGCTTCTGTCCATCACCGTGCTTCCGATATTATGAATCTGGCAAAGCTCGGGGAAATCAGCCTGGAAAGCGTTCATCATGCTGACGTAGGCATCATAGGTGGGATAGAAATCCCAGGTATCATCCAGATCCTTGGCCTGCAGTTCTTCCCAGGTCTTCATATTCAGCTCCACCGGAGCATCTCCGGGATGAGGCAGCACCTGGTAGCCAAGGTTCAAGCCCAGGAATTGTTCAAACTCACGGGCATTGGCGTAGGCATAAACGGTATTGTCGTTCAGATTATCAATACTGATCATATTGAAAACCTCCAGAAACATTTTTCCTTCGGGGATAGAGAAGGAAAAATAGACCTCCCCTTTTTGCAACAAATAATCCTGTGCCGTTTTTCCTGCGGGTTCCTGGGCCACCAGGCCGAATCCAAGGAAGAACAACACGGTAACCAAAATAGACTTTTTCAAAACAAGAGATTAAAAGATGAGTATTAAGTTAACTGGAAAGAAAACAGGGTTTTCTTATAATTTTTCTAACAGCTGGGCCATTTGGTTCTGAAGCGCTTTATTGGCCTTCACCAAGGGCAGCCTGACGACATTTTGGCAGAGGCCTTTCAACTCAAGGAGGCCTTTCACTCCTGAGGGGCTTCCCTCTGCGTAAATGCTGTCGATGATATCAATCAGTTTATAGCTGATCCGTCGAGCCGCCTCAAATTCATTGTTCAGGCAAAGGCTGATCATGGAAGAGAATTCGGCAGGCAGAGCATTGGCAATCACCGAGATAACCCCATCGCCGCCCAAGGCCATAAAGGGCAGGGCTGTGACATCATCGCCTGAAATGACAAGGAAGCCATCAGGACGGTCGCGGATGATTTTGGCGGCCTGCACCAGGTCGCGCGAGGCTTCCTTCACCGCAACGATATTACTCACTTCGCGTGCCAGTTTAAGGGTGGTCTCAGCGGAGATATTGGAACCGGTACGCGAAGGGACATTGTAAATAATCACCGGGACAGGGCTCACCCCTGCAATTGTCTTATAATGGAGAAAAATGCCTTTTTGAGGAGGCTTATTGTAGTAAGGGCTAACGGAGAGAATGGCATCAATGCCTTCGAAATCCGTTGTCTTAATGGTGTTAACAATGCGCTGGGTGTTGTTGCCACCCATGCCAATCACCACAGGAACCCTTCCATTAACGATCTCGACGGCCATATTGATCACCGCATTGCGTTCATCCTGGTTGAGGGTCACCGATTCGCCCGTGGTTCCCATAAACACCAGGTAGTTGATCCCGTTGTTGATCTGGTATTCAATCAGCCCTTCAAAAGCATTGAAATCGATGTTTCCTTCCTTATGAAAGGGGGTAACGATGGCGGTTCCTGTTCCTTTGAGTTTATTGTTCATTGGGGGCCGGATTAATGATTTTCAAATAATGCAACATATGTTCAATAAGTTCCTTAAGGCTTGCCTCATTCTTTTCGCTGATCATCAGGTCGTACACCTCCACATATTCCTGGTGGTAGGGCCCGGCTTTATAGGTAGCGTCGGACAGGCCCATGACGAATTTCATCAGGATCAGATCTTCGGGGCTGAGGTCTATCAGCAGGTCGAAGCCCGAACGGATGAAGTTTTGCAGCTGGGGACTTTTGAGTCTCAGCCTCCAGGAGAAGTCGCTCCTGTGGCAAAAGGAAAGGTTTAGCTGGGCGAGGGTATAATCAGGCATTTTTTTTTGCCTGACGAACCCCAGTGCATGCACCGTTTTTCCCTGCTGCTCAAGGTCTTTTACCAAGCGCACGACTTCCCTGTAATGCTTCTCCTGGCTGCAATCGTAAAGAATGCCAATCTTACGGGCTGAATCAAAACCAACCACTTTCTTTTTTCGGCTGACCTTGCTCAATTCCCGGCCAAAGAAATAGGTCTGTATACGTTTCTCTATATTGTCAAAAATTCCCATTCTCAATAGTACAAGGCGATGGTGTGGTTACAGGGAAAATCCAATTGGCAAAACCAAACATCAAAAGTATAAAGTATTTGCCTGATAAAAAACTCTGTTCCTTAAAAAGCAGGGGGCATTATGGCAGAGGTCGTTCCTTCTGCCAGACATTTACAATTTCGCCAATGTAAAAGCGATGGTAATCCTTTTTGGGGTATATCTTTTCCAGTTCAAAAGCCTGGAACAGCTCGGGCTTAATATCGTCGAAATACAGCTTGCGACACTCGAGCACAAGCTTAGCCTCCCTGAAACAAACGTTTCCCAGGGGGGTGATAAGCGGGGTGATGCCTTCGATGCCCATTTTATTAACATCGCGGCCTGAGATGGTACCGCATAGGTTCAGGATGTCGCGCTGGTCTTCGTCAAAGAAACTAAGGGTGTAATAGGGGTTGTTCTCGGCAAATTCGTAGGTGTAGCGGTTGGGTCGAATGAAGGCCACGGCCACGGGTTTACGCCAAAGCACGCCTGCAAAGCCCCAGCTTGCCGTCATCATATTGTAGTGTTCAGGCTTGCCGGCACTAACCAGCATCCAGTCTGAGCCAATGAGTTTGAACAGGTTATCCTGTATTTGCTCAGGCTTTATGATCTTGAAACTATTCTCCATAGCAAATGATTTTTAGGCGCGCAATTTACGAAAAAAGGCCGAGCGAGCCACCTTGTGTGGCGCAAAAAGCAATAAAGCGGGGTATTTAAAAATCTTATCTTTGCTTATCAATAAAACAGCCGGCAATGGAAATAACGGTTCTGGGCACAGGCACTTCACAAGGCGTACCTGTGGTGGCCTGCAAATGCCCCGTGTGCCTAAGCAAGGATTCACGCGATAAGCGGCTGCGAACATCCGTACTCGTTAAGCAAGGCGATGACTGCGTGGCCATAGATGCGGGTCCTGATTTCAGGCAGCAGATGCTGCGCGAGGGCGTTGGTAAGCTGGATGCGGTCGTGATCACCCATAGCCACAAGGACCATATAGGAGGGCTTGATGATGTGCGGGCCTTCAACTGGGTGCAGAAGAAAGCCATGGATGTGTACGCCACCCCCCAGGTCCTGCGTATTGTGAAGCAAGATTTTTCCTATGCCTTTGAAGAAGAGAAATACCCGGGCGTGCCCAAAATCAACCTCCATGCCATCGACAACCTGCCCTTCCTTGTGAATAACCTTGAGTTCATCCCCATCAAGGCTTTGCACCTGAAGATGCCGGTCCTGGGGTTCAGGATAGGCGACTTTTCTTACCTTACCGATGCCAATCAGATAGAGGCTGAAGAGTTGGATAAAATGAGAGGCTCAAAAGTAGTCATCATCAATGCCTTAAGAAAAAAAAAGCATATCTCGCATTTCAGCCTGGAAGAAGCAGTGGCCATACTGCAGGAGCTGGCACCCGAAAAAGGATACCTTACCCACATCAGCCACCAAATGGGCTTCTCAGCGGACGTAGAAAAGGAACTGCCTGAAAATATTCACCTGGCCTATGACGGGCTGAAATTAAAGGTCTGATGCCATGGGCACTAAGTCCAGACTTCTTTTCCTTATCTGGCTTTGACAATCTTTTTGCGGCGCTCGGCCGGCTTGACCTTCCCGGGGGAAGATGGCTTACCTTCCGGATTGGCGATTGTTATATCCACCCTGCGGTTACGGAAGGTTGAATTCTTCATCGATTTGATGAGGGTCTTCACCTGCTGGTTTTCCACCTCAAAAAAGGAAAACTCGCGCATCAAGTCAATACGGCCCAGGTTGATCCGCTCACCGCGGGTGTTGTCGTTTACCAGCCCGATCAACTCTTTGGGATACAATCCATCCATTTTTCCGAGGTTGATGAACAAGCGGGTATAGCCTTCACTGTCCTCCATCAGGCCACGATTTTTATACTTTTCTCGGCCATTGCTGCGTGTATTGTCGTGGTCGGGGATGGCAAGATCATCGGCATAGCTGTATTCGCTGAGGAGCTTTTCAAATTCCAGCCCTGCCATGCGCCTGATCAGCTCGTCCTTATCCAGTTGTTCCAAGGTATCATAAACACCGGGCACCATTTTGCGCAACTGATGGTGGCTTGCCGAAACGGTATCGAGCTTTTGCACCCAGTGCATCATTTGATTGGAGCAGATTTCCTTTCCCGTGGGGATGGATTCCATACTGAAGGATACCTTCATTTTTCGCTGGATTTGAGCCAGCTGTGTACGCTCACGCGGGGAGACCAATGCAATGGAGATGCCTTTCTTATTGGCACGTCCGGTGCGGCCGCTGCGATGGGTATAAGCCTCCAGGTCATCCGGAAGGTCGAAGTTTATGATATGCGTGAGGTCATCCACGTCCAGGCCGCGTGCAGCCACATCGGTGGCAACCAGCAACTGAATGCTTCGCTGGCGGAATTTATTCATTACGCTGTCGCGCTGTGCCTGCGAGAGATCGCCGTGGAGCGCGTCGGCATTATAGCCATCTGCTATGAGCTTGGAGGCTATTTCGTGGGTATCGCGACGCGTGCGGCAGAAGACAATGCCATAAATGGCAGGCTCGGCATCAGCAACGCGCTTGAGGGCCCGGTATTTGTCGCGCCCGTGAACAGAATAAGCAATATGGGAAACGTTGTTTGAACCGGCATTGCGGGTTCCAATGGTCACCTCAAGGGCTTCCTGCATATATTTACGGGCAATGTTGGCCACTTCCCTTGGCATAGTGGCTGAGAAAAGCAATGTACGCCGCTCGGAAGGTACCTGCTCCAGAATATCGGCGATGCTTTCTTCGAAGCCCATATTGAGCATCTCGTCGGCTTCATCCAGCACGACATTGCTCACGGCATGGAGTTTTACGGCTTTGCGGCCCATCAGGTCCCAAAGGCGTCCAGGGGTGGCCACGATGATGTGCACACCCTTTTTAAGGGCGCGCAACTGGTTCTCAATGCTTGAGCCACCATAAACCGCCAGGATATTCAATCCGGGGGTATGTACGGCGAAACTCTGCAGGTCGGCCGTGATCTGAATGCACAGTTCACGGGTAGGGCAAAGCACAAGGGCTTGAGGCTCCTTGGAGGAGATATCTGTCATCTGCACCAGCGGAAGGCCGAAGGCGGCGGTTTTGCCCGTGCCTGTCTGGGCCAGGGCTATGATATCGTTTTGTTGATCCAGCATCAGGGGGATGACTTCCTCCTGAACGGGCATGGGATTCTCAAATCCAAGGTCCTGTATTGCACGAAGGATACCTGGAGTAAGGTTCAAATTCTCAAATGTATTCACTAATAAAATGGTGTTGGGTGTTTCCGGGTAAAGCGGATCTGTTTTCCCGGCCGGGGACTTCCCGGTGACAGGCGGATCCCTGTCTCAAAAACGCTTAACTGAAATCACGGGTTAATAAGGGGGCAAAGGTAGGTTTTTTTTGACTCCCTTTTACAAAACCGCTGAAAACAGTTCAATAAAAGACAACAAAGCAATAAAATCAGGCTTTTCAGCCCTTGCGGCTGATCTCTTCCAGGGCCTGATGTTGGAGCAAAACGATATCTTTTTCCTCCAGGCTGATCAAACCATCCTTTTCAAAATTCTTCAGCAGCTTGATGGCACTTTCAGTGGAAACGCCGGCAAAATCCGAAATATCTTTACGGCTCAGGTTCACAAACACCGCCTGCCCCTCATGCTGAACAGCATCCAGGTACAGCAGGGCATCTGCCATGCGGCCGTTCATTTGCTTGTTGGTGAGTTTGCTGATTGCCGTATAAAGCATATTGCTGCTCCGGCAATAACGGCTGATAATGCTGTGGGCAAAGGTGCCGTTCAACTTTGCCAGGCTGGCAACCGCGTCCTTCTCAATCAGGCATGCGGTAACTTCACTCAAGGCTGTCACTGAATAGGGATAGGTATTCGATCCGAAGGCCGCCGACAGCCCGAGGAACTCACCGCCCTTCACCAGGCTGATATTGTAGTTGCGCTGGGCATCTCCTTCTATATATCGTTTACCCAGGCCATCAATGATAAATAGCACACTGGAGGCAAAGGCACCCTGCTTGGCCAGGGTCTCGCCTTTATGGAACACCACCATGGTCTTGCTCTCGCGCGCCAGGCTAATTTCTTCGGGCAGCAGGTCGCGAAAACAAGGGGCATCCAGTCCGGGAAGCGTGCAATCGTCAGGGGTAGTATAGGTTCTCATATCCGTCTTGCTCAAAAATCCCTGCAAAGGTAGAACTAAATCAATAAAAAACCTGTCGCATCTCACATCTTAAGGCGGCATCATAGGTTCTCTTCTTTCCGGTCCTTCCCTTTTAAAGGCGTACTTTTGCACCATTGAAAATACAAAAGAAAGGAAAATACAATGCAACATACCGTTGAAACCGCCTGGAAGGGCAATATGCAGTTTGATTCAGAAGTGAATGGCCACCATGTAATGCTTGATGCGATGGTTGAGTCGGGGGGACAGAACAGTGGCGTACGCCCTAAGGAATTATTGCTTACCTCCCTTGCAGGATGTACGGGAATGGATGTCATCTCCATCCTGCGTAAGATGCGCCAGGAACCCACCTATTTCAACATTCGCGTGGATGCTGAACTTACAGAAGAGCACCCAAAGCATTACACCTCCATGAACATCACCTATGAATTCAGAGGTGAAAACCTGGATATGGAAAAGCTTAAAAAAGCCGTGGAGCTCTCACAAGAACGCTATTGCGGCGTATCATACATGTTCAGGCAGATCATGAAGCTAACTTTCGATATCAAAATCCTCGAAAACAATTAAATCCTTATTCCTGTACAGGGATAGAAAACGCTCCATGATGTCTACAACCCTTATCATCATACTCGCCCTGGTAGTTTTCTTTGTTGCCTATGCTTTCTATTCTGCGCAGCGGATGAAGAGGCTGGCTGCCACCCCGCAAAGCGATCAAATCGTTACGCTCACCGACCGTAATTTCCAGCAGCACATCAAACGTGGTTTGGTGCTTGTTGATTTCTGGGCCGAGTGGTGCATGCCCTGCAAGGTGATGGGGCCTGTGCTCAATGAGATAGCGGAAAGCCTGCAGGGGAAAGCCACCGTGGCCAAACTCAACGTGGACCAGTTCAGGTCCATTTCGGGCCAATACAGCATCCGCAACATCCCCACCCTCATCCTTTTTAAAAACGGGAAGGAAGTAGTGCGCTTTGTGGGTATCAAACAAACAGACTTCCTGCTAAAGCAAATGCAGCAGCACTTGTCCTAAGCAGGAAGTCTTTTCATCCTTTCAAATCCTTACACGACCTGGCTTTCGGGCTTTTGAGGCGCCAGGAAACGGTTGTAGAGCAGCAGCCCAATAATGGTCGCCACGCCAATCAGGCTGAAGATGATCCACAGCAGGCTGGGTTTCTGCATATTATCCACAAAGTGGACATAAAGCGTGGCCCCCAGGATGCCCCCGATGCCGCTACCAATCACCCCATAGAGGAATGAATACCCCAGGTAGAGGGCTTTCTTGTCGGGCGGGGCTATCAATCCAACATAGGAAATAAACTTCGGGTGGGCGGTCATCTCGCCTATGGAGAAGATCAAGATGCCCAGGATAAACACCCAACTATATGTGGAAATGGCCAGAATCGCCATGCCAAGCGTTCCAAGGGTAATCCCCACGATCATGGTGGGCAAGGCAGGCGTCTTTCTAACAATGGCCGAGATGAGCAACTGCAGCAAAATAATTACACCCGCATTGATCACCGTCACGTGCTCTGCCTCAAAGGTCCAGTTTGGGTTGTCCATAAATAATCCCAGGAATTTATTTATGGTAATGTTTACAGGGGTCATATCCATGTATTCTGTCAGGTACCACAGAACAGTATCGAACATCTGGAAATACAGGATCCAGAATCCACTGTAGATCACGATCATTAACACAAAGCGGTAGTCTTTCAGCACCAGGACAATGCCCTTTAGGGTCTCTGAAAGGGACTTGGTGTTTTCGGGACGCGGGGGTTCCTTATATACCAGGAGGTTAAGGATCAGCATGGCACCCGTGCCTACCGCTGCCATGATAAAAATATAGTTCCAACCGAGGTTCTTCAGATAGGGCACAAGCAACAGAGGGAAAAGAAAGGCCCCCAGGTTGATCGACCAGTAAAAGATCCCAAAGCCCAGCCCCGAATTGCGCTCATCGGTAACCCTGGCAATGGTACCCGAAATGATGGGTTTGAAAAATCCTGCCCCGATGGCCATTATGATCAGGCTCAGAAATACCAGCGAATAAGAAGTGGAGAGACTGGTGAAGAAATATCCCGCACTCAGCATTGCAAAGGCAAAGAATAGCGTGCGGCGGTATCCGAAACGATCAGCAAGGCCTCCTGCAAGAATGGGCAATAAATACAAAAGCGGGGTAATGGTACTTTTAATAAGCCCGACGCTCGATTTGGAAAAGCCAAGCCCGCCATCGGCAACCGACAGGACCAGATATACAGACAGCACCGACATCACCCCGTAATACGAGCCCCGCTCAAAGAACTCCATTACAATGACTGTCCAAAAATTCCTTGGAAAGGATTTAAATCCCCCATTCTTCTTTTCAGGTGTTTCGCTCATTGTTAAATTGGTTTTTCTATGGATTGAATGTATCAGTGGGGGCAAAAATATAAAGGAATTTGCAGAAATTCAGAAATTCACCAAAACCAAAAATGATAATTCTCCCCTTTTATCTCACAGAAGCATTCAAAACCCTTATTACCAGACACATATCAAAACAAAAAAATAATTCACTCCAGGACAAAAAGGCAGGAATTTGTTTTTAACAAAGACAACAAAAAACCTGCGCACCGGGGCTCCTTCAAAAAAGGGAATCTCCCGTTGCGCAGGGTGTATTCTTTCAGGAGTTTAGCCCTGTTAGTTGGTGGCTTTCTCGAGCCGCTTCATGATCGAGAAGATGAAAGCAGCCGAAGCGATACAGCAAATCACAAAAATAAACCAGATCTGCCATAATTCAATGCGCTCCCAGAAGTAACTGCCCACAAACAGGAGTTTATTGCCTGTGGCCGTAGCCAGCAGCCAGCCGCCCTGCATCAGGCCCTGGAACCTGGTGGGAGCGACCTTAGAGACAAAGGACAGCCCCATAGGGCTCAGGAAAAGCTCGGCAACGGTGAGGGTCAGGTATGTACTGATCAGCCAATAGGGTGATATCCTGCCCCATTCGGTAAGGTTTTGTGCTTCTACCGTGCTTGGAGCAATCAGCCCTTGCGATCCAATAAGGATTATTACAAAACCTACGGCAGCAATGATCATCCCTATTCCAATCTTCTTTGGCGTAGATGGTTCTGAGTTCCTCCTGCGCAAGTAGGCAAAGAAACCCATAATGGGGAATGTCAGCACCACGATAAACAAAGGGTTGAACGACTGGAACACCTCGGGTGAAATGGCGTTCAGAGGATCATAACCTTTTACAAAGAAATAGGTCAGGATACCAAGACCGGCCAGCATCACTCCGCCAATGGTTTTATTCCTGGCTCCCTTGCCGGCAAACAGCAGATACAGACCTGCGGCAGCACCCAGGAAGGAAAGCATAGATTTCAGGTTAAAGAAAATGTTGGTGAATGGGCCAACCTCTTTAACGGTATAGTCACGGGCAAAATAGGTAAGCGTAAGTCCGTTCTGGTGGAATGACATCCAGAAAAACACAACCACCACAAAAACCAGGATCAATGACATGGTCTTAGGCAATTCGTCCTTTGTCGACATTTGCATAATCATGGCAATGAAGCCAATGAACAAACCGATGGCCATTCCAAACAAAAAGTCTTTCATCACAAACCAAAGCAGCAAGGCGGTAACGGCCCACAGACCAAGTGAAATAATAATGGTGCGTACGTTCTTAGCGTTAAAGAAAGGTTCTCCTGCTTGCTTCTCTGCCTTAACCACTTTCTCCTTGTTGGGGAGGTGTTTGTTGAATATAACATATACGGCAAGTGAAATAAGCATGGCTATTGCTGCCACTCCAAAGGCGTAATTATAGCCTTTTCCGAATGCATCAAGATAGCTGTTAGCAAAGCCGGAAAGTTGCTCAGTACCAACTATGGCAACGGGTGAAACTTTCGACGCCAGGACCTCGAAGTTAGCAATGGAGGCAGCATCCGACATCCTGCCGTCAAGGAAGGCGTGACACATGGCTGGAAGACTTCCATCGTGAAGGAAACCCTGGGTCTTGAGAAACCAGTTCCTGACTCCCTGGGCCACAAAAGGAGCAAAGAAAGCCCCAATATTGATCCCCATATAAAAGATCATAAAGGCGGTGTCGCGGATTCCGCTGTACTTGGGGTCGTCATACAACTGACCCACTACAGCCTGCAGGTTCCCCTTGAAGAGACCATTACCGAAAGCAATGATAAACAAGCCTAACAAGGCAATCGACAGGGGCATGCCGGGGATAGCAATCACTGCATAGCCAAGGAACATGATTATCTGCCCGAAGAAAATGACCGTCTTATACTTGCTTGTTGCATCGGCCACTAAACCACCAACCAGCGCCAGGGCATAAATGGCATAATAAAACCAGCTGTAGTAATTGCCGGCATCCTGGGCAGAAAGCCCGTACTTTGCCTGGAGAAACAATACCAAGATCGCCATCATGGTGTAAAAACCAAATCGCTCTCCCATGTTGGAGAAGAAGGCCACAAATAGCCCTTTGGGGTGTCCTTTAAACATTGATTACAATTTAAGTGAATAGATTGGGTTAATTACTCATTTTTCTTATTGCTTCGCTCCAGTTGTAAGACCCATTTATTCCTTATTTTCCTGATATAAGAAGGTCCGAAAACAGGTCTTTCTTAAACCTTATTGCGGGCAAATGTAAAAAGGAATTTGCCAAAAAAACTGAAAACCATATCTTTGTTGAAATTTTTTTCTTTTTAATTGGCCTTTCTTTTTTGAAAAAGCATTGTTTTTTTCCTGTCTATCAATGTTCTAAATCCTTATTTGTATTCATTCTAAGTTACATATTTCTACAAGGGTCCCTTTTTTTTTCTTGTCTCAACAGTCTGCCAGGACAACATCTTTTTTTCACGATAAAAATCCCATTGGCTTTTTTCCATCCGGATTATTGTTGAAATTTGCCACAAGGCTTATTCAATTTTTCACCTGTTTCTTTTTTCATTATGATGAATAATATTCAAAGAAAATTCAAGGAATTATTTGGAGGCCAGGCAGCGGTATATGCCTCTCCCGGACGCGTAAACCTCATAGGCGAGCATACCGATTACAATGAAGGTTTTGTACTGCCGGGGGCCATCGACAAGGCTATGTTTCTGGCTATCAGGCCCAATGGGGGCAAGCAAGTCAACGTTTTTTCAATCGATTACGATGAGATGGTTACCTTTCTCCCTTCAAAGGAAAAGCTCCCTGAGCATTGGGCCAATTACATCCTGGGAGTAGTAATGGAACTGAAGGAAACCGGCGCTGAAACCGGAGGCTTCGATTGCGTATTCGGGGGCGACATCCCCCTGGGTGCAGGGCTTTCCTCCTCAGCGGCCCTCGAGAGCGTCTTCGCCTTTGCCCTGAACGACCTGTTCGGCCTGGGCAAAAGCCGTGCTGAACTGGCCCGCATCGGACAGCTGGCCGAGCATCACTATGCAGGGGTGCGCTGCGGCATCATGGACCAGTTCGCCTCCCTCCACGGGCAGGCTGGCCAGCTCATCAAGCTCGACTGCCGTTCGCTCGGGTTTGAACGCATCCCCTTCGATCCCCAGGCTGCCGGCTATCGCCTCGTCCTGATCGATACGATGGTCAAGCACAGCCTGGCCTCTTCGGAATACAACGTACGCAGGCAGCAATGCGAGGCCGGCGTAGCGGTGGTCAGGCAGAAACACCCTTCAGTAATCAGCCTGCGCGATATCAGCCCTGAAATGCTGGATGAAAGCAAAAGCCTGATGGAACCCATTGTCTTTCAGCGCTGCCAGTATGTCATTGAAGAAAACATCAGGCTGCTCAGGGCCTGCGATGCCCTTCAGGGAAATGACCTGCCCACTTTCGGGCAGATGATGACGGGCTCGCACGAAGGTTTGCGCCACAAATTCGAGGTCAGCTGCGTAGAGCTCGACTTCCTGGCCGACCTGGCAACAAAAACCCCGGGCATCCTTGGCGCACGGATGATGGGCGGCGGATTTGGGGGCTGCACCATCAACCTGGTCAGCGCCGCAGCCCACGATGCCTTCATTGAAGAAGCCACCGGAAACTTTGAAAAGCAATTCGGCCTGAAACCCAAAGTTTATGATGTCGTCATCAGTGAGGGAGCGAGGAAGCTATAGGTTCAAGGTTGCAGACCGGGACTCCCCCTTTGGAGGGGGTTGGGGGGAGGTTGCTGGAAGTTCAAGGTTCAAAATTCCAGTTTCAGGTTCGTCCAAAATCTCAAATCAAAAATCGTTAATCGTTGATCTGAAATCAAGGACCTCCCCTTTTTCATCAGAGAAACGATAAAAACGATAACTTTCTCTTTTCTACGGCTTCCCTTTTCCCCAGCTGAGAAATTATCAATATTATCAAAATTATCA
>JAAYLH010000030.1 GCA_012521995.1 Bacteroidales bacterium
GGGCAGGATACCCCCTGGGCAGAACTGAACAAGGCCTTAGGGGCTTATTATTTCCTGGTATTTGGCATGATCCAGAAAGAAGACCTGGTGGTTTATCCTATGGCCACAGAAACCTTGCCTGAAGAAGACTGGCAGGAGATGCACCACCAAAGCTTTGAATATGCCTTCCCCTTCATTGAAGCACCCCTGCCTCCCCGGGAAAGGGAAACACCGGGAAGCAGCCCCGTGGAAGGTTTTGGCAAGGATGGTGAGGAACTTCTGTTTAAAAGCGAAACCGGGGTGCTAAGCTTTGAGCAGGTGCTGCTGCTGATCAATACCCTGCCACTCGACATTACTTTCGTGGATGAAAACGATAAGGTCAGGTTCTTCTCCCGCCCTGCCGACCGCTACTTTGCCCGCTCTCCGGCCATTATCGGGCGCGATGTGGGCAACTGCCATCCGCCCGAAAGCCTTCACGTGGTGGAGCGCATCATCGAAGCCTTCCGCAAAGGAGAGAAAGATCAGGCCGACTTCTGGCTGAACCTGAAGGGAAAGTTTATCCTCATCCGCTACTTTGCCTTGCGCAATGCCAGGGGAGAATACAAAGGAGTCCTTGAAGTAAGCCAAGACGCTACCCGTATCAGATCCTTGCAAGGCGAGCAAAGATTGCTGAACTGGGATTGAATCAACCCCTCCAATCCACACTTTTATAAACCGTAAAAGACTGCCATTCTGAGCGTAACGGAGTGAAGCGAAGAATCTCGTAATCAAAAAAATATTTTATAGGATAATAGTGTTTTATTTTTTTGATTTTTTTCTTTCTTTTGTCTTTTAAAGACAACCCATTGCAATTCCAACCCATGAAAACAAAAACAATTACCCATGAAGCGCGAGGGGTAATCCCCTTGCAAAAATCGTTTTTATCCCTTGTCCTGTTGGCGTCCCTGCTTTCTGGCAGCCTGATGAACAATGTCCTTGCCCGTGAAATGAGCTGGGAGCGCCTGCCCGTCGACCGCAGCAATTCCGCCGGCCTTGATCCTCACTTCGGGGATGACAGTGTGGAGTGCTCAAGGAACTGGTCGGTTTATGATGAGCACTATAAACACGGCGACATCGGCTATGCCTTCGAGTCGTGGAAATATGTGTTTGACTATTGCCCAAAAGTGACCATGAATATTTATGTGCACGGCATTAACATTGTAAGGTTTCAGTATGACAATGAATCCGACCCTGCTAAAAAACAGGATTGGCTTGACTTGCTGATGAAGGTGTACGATCAGCGTATCGAACATTTTGATAATGAAGGATATGTGCTGGGCCGCAAAGCCACTACCCTCTACCAGCTTCAGCCCGACAGCGTAGAAGCACTGTTTGAGATCACAAGCCGCAGCATTGAATTGGCGGGCAACAGCTCAGAGGCACCCGTGCTGCAGATTAACTTCCTTGCAGCCGCACGTCTTGTCCATGCAGGGGCCCTGGATACCGAAACCCTGCTGGAGATCTTCGGGCGTTCATTAGAGATCATTGATCACAACCTGGCACTTGATCCCGAAGACAAAGGATATTATCAAAATTCCCGCAACAGCATCCTTACACTTTTCAAGCCCTTTGGCACCTGCGAAAACCTGGTGGGCATTTATGAAAAGCCCTTCAATGAGGGTCTCGATGATGCTGATCAGTTGAAACGCATTGCCCAACTACTTGACCAGTCGGGTTGCCTCGACAGTGAGCTGTACTTCAGGATTACCGAACGGCTCTATCAGATTCAGCCCGATGTCGCTTTGGCTGCCATGCTGGGAAGGCTTGAAAATGCCCGTGGAAATAATGATGCTGCCATCCGCTACTTGCAGGAAGCTGCCAATCTTTATAATGACAATGGTGCGGCAGATGCCGACAACCTTTTTCGCACCTACTGGCTGATGGCCGACATCAGCTATCGCCAGATGCACAGGCCCTCCAAAGCCCGTGACTATGCCCTGAAGGCCCACGAGGTAAAACCCACCGACGGACGGCCCCTGGTCCTGATTGGTGAGATGTATGTGGCCAGCGTCAACGAATGCGGCACCGATGAGTTTGCCAAAAAAGCAGTGTTCTGGGCTGCCTGCGATAAATTTATCCAGGCTGCCAATGCCGCCCAGGACCCCGAGGTGAGGGATAAGGCAAGGCAGCTGGCCGATGCCTACCGCGCGTATTTCCCAAACAACGAAGAAATTTTCTTCTATGGGTATAATGTGGGGGAAAGCTTCCGTGTGGAATGCTGGATCAGCGAAAACACTAGCATCAGGGCCCGCTGAAAGTCCCTGGGGTTTCTTTGCTGTTGCTCATTTAGTTTGTAATCTTTTTTTTATGCAAACAAGCGCGCTGATCATCTTTGTCATAACCTACATTGGGATCATTTTTACCCGCCTTCCCAAAGTAAATATCGACAGGCCTTCAGCAGCCTTTTTTGGGGCGGTGGCCATGGTCTTGTTTGGGGTGCTCAGCTTCGACCAGGCCATTGCGGCCATCGACTTCGATACCATCGCCCTGCTGCTGGGGATGATGATTATTATTGTCACCCTTCAGCTCGATGGCTTTTTTTCCCTTATTGCCAGCAAAACCATTGCCTTTGCGAAGAACCCCTGGCGTTTGCTTATCGTGATCACCCTGTTTTCGGGGGTGGCCAGCGCTTTTTTGGTCAATGATGCGGTGGTGCTTCTTTTTACCCCTGTCATTATCATGATATGCCGTGCCTCTGGCCTGAACCCCCTGCCGTTTCTGATTGCAGAGATCCTTGCTGCCAACGCGGGGAGCGTTATGGCCATAACGGGAAACCCGCAAAACATGCTGATCGGCGTAAACTCGGGCATAGGCTACGCTGAATTCCTGTGGCGCATGGCCCCGATAGCCATCCTGAGCTTGCTCCTTATCGTCTGGGTATTGCGCTGGTTCTATCCTTCCATGTTTCGAAACAAAACCCCCATTGTGTATAACGGCAATGGTTTTGAATATAACCGGGCATCCATGCGGTTTTCTGTCCCCGTTTTCCTGTTGGTGATTCTCTTGTTCTTTGCGGGGCATTACCTGCATCTTTCCATCCCCATGACCGCCCTGATTGGCGGCTCGCTGATCCTGCTGCTGGGAAAAATACGCCCATCGCGGGTTATCGAAAAAGTCGACTGGGTGTTGCTGCTGTTTTTCGCCTCCCTCTTCATTGTGGTGGAAGGCCTCGAACAATCCGGCCTGCTGACCCGCTTCATTGATGCCAATCTCCTCTCGGAAGACCTTGGGGGTGTTGGAGCCATTCACGCCCTCAGCCTGGTAATGACGCAGATTGTCAGCAATGTGCCTTTTACCATAGTGATGCTTCCCTTCATGAAGGCCGCCGACAGTGAGCTGCTCTGGCTTAGTCTGGCTTCGGCATCAACCCTGGCAGGCAATGCCACCATAATAGGCGCCATCGCCAACCTGATCGTCATTGAATCGGCTGACCGCTTTGGCGTGAAGATCGGCTTTTTCGAGTTCTTTAAACCCGGAATTATTGTGACCCTGCTGAGCTTTGTGATTTCTTTTGCAGTATTTTATGTCTACCTGATTTTGGCCTGACAACGGCTTGTTTTTCAGTATAAAACAGAGCGTCCACCTCAAATGGATTTCGATGGTCCTGCCTTTTCGTTTTTACTGACCTGGATTATTATGATGAAGCCCTTTTGTTAAATGGCTATGTTTTCCCTGAGCGTTTTTACAAAAGTTCTTACGTATTCGGGCTTTTGCTTTGAACGGTACTGCATCACAAAACGCGGGTGATCGAGCGCGATGACCTTATCGAAAAGCTTGTGGCTGGCATTGAGCTGTTGCAGAAATTGAAAATTCTTCCCCGAGCCCAGGCAAAAACACACATCGGTATCTATGCCTAGGCTGATGTGGGTTTTGACCGATTGGAGCATATAATCGTACAAGGCTTCCTGTAGTTCGCGGCTGTCGTAATAATTGAAATTTACCTCACGGCCTTTTTCGTTGGTCTTAACAAAGCCCAGGGGACTTATGGAGTTGATGTAGAAATCGCCGTAAAACCTTTCAGGCCCGCCATAAGCATCAATCACTTCATAAACAAACACCGACGAGGGCTCGTGGGTGCTGATGCCCCGGATGTGCAGGCCGCATTTTTCCTCCAGCCGTTTGGTGTCGGTAAAGGGGATGCCGGTGACTCCCGCCCCAAACCTGCCCGGGTTAATGCCCAGGATTAAATGCCGCTTGCGGTTGTCGCTGTAGTATTTACGGTAAAAGGCCGAAGAAACCTCCAGGGCTTCAGCGTTTTCTTCAAAAGGATTCATTACACGGATACCATCAGGCAGGGCCAAATCCAATTCCAGGCTGCTGTTAAAGGCTATGACTCTTTCCGCAAAGGTTTCCATGGTCTCCTGGCCTGGTTTTAAATCATTTTTCAAAAAATACGTAAAAATTTCTTTATCGAAAGCTAAGATAAGAAGCTTTGATTTCTTTTCAGGGGCTGCCCAAAAAAATGAAAGGGAAAAGAGTGTCCGCAAGCGGACAAACGGCCCTGAAACCGGACACTTTTGGGCGGACACCGGGGCAAAAACAGGCCTGACCAAACACCTGTCGGTTTTTTAAACAACTAAAAAACAGTGCTTTATGGTTTTTGGCACAGCTTTAGTGTACTACATGAGTAGTACAGTAAGTAACAAACCAACAAAAACATAAAGCAATGAAAAAAGTTATCATCACCACCGCACTGATCATTTTAGCCGCCACCTTTAGCCAGGCTGCCGCTCCCAAAAGGCTGCTGACCTTCAAAGATGCCCTCGGACGCGTTCTTACCATGCCAGCCATTGAGGAAACCGCTGTAGAAGAGGCCTTCCCCTTTGACCAGAAAGCCATTTTCGACAGCATCCTGACCCGGCGCAACAACCAGGTCTTCGATATCTCGAAAATGAGCAAGCCCGAGGAAGACGTGGATGACATCCCGGCTGAACTGAAAGACCTCATCGCAAAATAAGGTCATTCAAAGATCCCTGAGGAGTCCTTCTGCAACCATCAAAATAATTCTCCTCATGTTTTAAGGCGATCACGGATATCCGTGATCGTCTTTTTGTTTTCTTTCTTTTCCTCAAACATCGGGGAAGCTTTCCCGTTTCTGAAAAAAACAAAAAAGGAATACAAACCGTAGTTGAACCGTAGTTTAACCAATTATAATTGGTTAAACTACGGTTCAACTACGGTTTAAGTCAGAAGTTTCTTCATTGTCTTTACCCAGAAGATTTTGAACTGGCCTTACTTTTCCATTGTTTTCCGGGCCTGTTTCTTTCCTGCTGAAAAAAACCACGCACCGGAAATATTGGATGCGCGTCTGAAATTTTTTTAAATTTGACCTTTACCAAAGGCTTTTCACCATGCAAAGTTTTTCTCCTTCCGTTTTCCCGCGTATTATCCTCCTTTCTGCCCTAATCCTGTTATTATTCAGCGGCTGTAAAAAGCAGGAATATGAAGATCGCATTGTGGGCGTTTGGGAGGTGGTGAATGTCGCGGATATTGATCCGGGTCAGGGGGAAGTATGGGAGTTTTTTGACAACAACATCGATGTTTTTCGCTACCCCATCGGAGATTACGAAAACCGCTATCTTTACGACAATGGAAAGTACGTGGTTGAGCGCAAGGGCTTGACAATGTACCTGAAACTTGCAAATTTAAAGAACTCGACGTTTAATACAAGCTGGGATATATTCAAGTTAGACCGGGATAACCTAATCATAAGCATTGAGGTTCCTGGTGGAATTTTTTATAAAGAATTTGTAAAAAAAAGCGGTAATTAAATATTTCTTTGTACATTTGAGGACTTGTTTTCATGGTTGCAGAGGGAAAACCACTAATCCATTGTGATTGGGTTTTCCCTTTTTTCTTTTCGGCATGGGTCTAATATACAGATATACAGATGTGTGCAAAGGTTAAGACCACGTTTTTCTGCAGCAACTGCGGGGCGCAGTCGGCCAAATGGATAGGGCGTTGTCCTTCGTGCGGCGAGTGGAATACCTATCATGAGGAGGTTCTTCAAAAGGAAACGGGGAATAAATCCTATGTTTCGAAGCGTGAAGGGGGCAGCCGCCCGAAGCTGATCCACGAGATTGAAGCCAGCCAGGAAAAGCGCCGCTCGTCGGGAAGCAATGAACTCGACCGTGTGCTGGGCGGGGGCATCGTCCCCGGGGCCATCATGCTCATCGGAGGTGAGCCCGGCATTGGCAAATCGACCCTGATGCTTCAGATCGCCCTTCAAATCAAGAACACCAGGGTTTTGTATATTTCGGGCGAGGAAAGCGAGCTGCAGCTCAGGATGCGTGCCACCAGGCTGGGGATGAATCATTCGGAATGTTATATCCTTACCGAAACAGATACCGCTGTCATTTTCAAGCAGATTGAGGAGCTGGATCCGGGGATGGTTGTGATCGATTCCATTCAAACCCTGACGACGCCTTCCATTGAATCGTCGGCGGGCAGCATCTCGCAGATCCGGGAAACGGCTGCTGAATTTCAGCGCTATGCCAAGGAGAGCGCCGTTCCGGTGTTTCTGATCGGTCACATCACCAAGGATGGATCGCTTGCAGGGCCTAAGATCCTGGAACATATGGTGGATACGGTATTGCAGTTTGAGGGCGACCACAACCACGTGTACCGCATCCTGCGGGCTGCCAAGAATCGTTTTGGCAGCACCAGCGAGCTGGGCATTTTCGAGATGCGGGGCAATGGCTTGCGCGAAGTGGCTAACCCTTCAGAGATTCTGTTGTCGCAGCGCGATGAGGAGGTGAGTGGGGTGACCATCTCGGCCACCATCGAGGGGCAACGGCCCATCCTGATAGAAGCGCAGGCCCTGGTGAGCTCGGCCGCCTATGGCACGCCCCAGCGTTCCTCCAACGGCTTTGACTTCAAGCGCCTGAATATGCTGCTGGCGGTCCTTGAGAAAAGAAACGGCTTCCGCATCTCGGCCAAGGATGTGTTCCTCAACATTACGGGAGGCATCAAGGTGGACGACCCCGCCATTGACCTGGGGGTGATTTGCGCGGTGCTTTCTTCCAATGAAGACATTCCCATCAGCGAGAAAGCCTGTTTTGCGGCTGAGGTAGGCCTGACGGGCGAGATTCGACCCGTGACCCGCATCGAACAGCGCATTACTGAAGCGGCCAAACTCGGCTTTGAGCAGATCTTTGTCTCCAAATACAATATGAAGGGACTGGAGAAAAAGGACTTTGGCATTAAGATTCACCCGGTGAGCCGCATCGACCAGGTGTTCAGGCTGCTGTTTGGGTAAATGAAGCGAAGGGAAAGTCTTCTGCTTGCCGGGTTTCCCGTAAGGGATTCTTTGAGCGCTATTTTAACAAATCTTTCAGGGCATCTGTTAATTCAGGAAACTGGAATTGGAATCCTGCATCCTGTAGTTTTTTCGGCAGGGCGTGCTGGCCCTGGGTGAGTATCATGGCGCCTTTGCCAAACACCAGGCTGAGGGCAAAAGCCGGGACAGGGAAGAAGGCAGGCCGGCCAAGCACCCTTGCGATGGTTTGGCTCAACTGTTTATTGGTCACGGGCTGGGGGGCACAAATATTGACAGCGCCCGCCAGGTCTTTGTTTTCTAAGGCAAAACGGAATATCCGAAGCACGTCCTGCAGATGGACCCAGGAAACCATTTGATTGCCCGAGGCAATTTTCCCCCCGATAAAAAGGCGGAAGGGTAGTGCCATCTTAGGCAGTGCACCCCCGTTTTTGCCCAGTACGATGCCGAAACGGAAATTCAGTACACGGACTTCAGCAGGGGCTTTGGAGGCTTCTGTTTCCCAGTCCTGGCAAACCTTTCCCAGGAAATTGCCTGCAATCGCGGTGTTGTCCTCGGTAAAGCTTCCCTTGTTGGGATAAATCCCTACGGCTGAGGCACAAATAAAGGTGTGGGGCTTCTGGTCAAGCATTCCCATGGCAAGGGTGAGGGTGCGGGTGGTCAGGATACGGCTGTCGTAAATCTCCTTCCTGTACTTAGGGGTCCATCGCCCAATGATGGGGGCCCCCGCAAGATGGATGATCACTCCGGCCCCCCTGATCTTTTTCGACAAGCCTTCCGGTGAACCGTACAGGTCTTTCCGCGAAAGGGGTACGACCTCATAACCCAATTTGTGGAGCATTGCCAGGAGGGCCTTACCCTGAAATCCACTGCTGCCACTGATTGCTGCTTTCATAATAAATGAATGGTTATTTTTATTTTGTTTTTAATATCAGTTCCGGGTCCTGCAGGATCGGGAACCGCCGGGAATTCGTCCCGGAGGAGTAATGTTTTTCAGGGGGCAACCATTTTACGTGTGTTAAATATTACAAACAGTTTAATAACACAAAGTTAAGCAATCTGGGTCATCAAGCCTTTGGGTAATTGGACAATTGACAAAGTTTCTAAATCTTTAAAGGATTAGCCGCCTAAATAGCCCCTTAGTATTTTCAGATTGATTACTTTTGCATTTACGTTGTATAATCAGCTTTCGACAGTTTAAAAAGAATCTTTTTCCAATGATGCAACCATTCAAGAAAACAGGACTTTTACTCCTTCTGTCCTTTCTTATTTTTCCGGGCTTAGTAGTAAACGGGCAGAATCCCTGGAGTTTAAAGGACTGCGTAGATTATGCCCTAAAAAACAACATCCAGATCAAGCAGCAGAGGCTAAGCGTAGATGTAGCAGCAGAGGCCTTGCTTCAGACGCGTGCGAACCAGTTGCCAAGCCTGAATGCCAATGCTTCACACGGTTATAATTTTGGCCGCACAATTGACCCCTTCACCAATGAATTTGCCACAGAGAGTGTGCGTTCGAACAACTTCAGCCTGAGTACGGGGCTTAACCTGTTCAGTGGATTCCAGGTGCGCAATTCCATTGCTCAGAGCCGTCAGGAACTGGAAGCCAGCCGCTACGACGTGCAAAAGATGGAGAACGATATTTCGCTGGCGGTGGCTTCGGCCTACCTTCAGATTTTGTTTGCACGTGAACTGGTGGAGGTTTCTTCCAGTAATCTTGATATTACCCGTCAGCAGGTGGAACAAACGCGCCGCCTTGTAGATGCAGGGACCCTGGCGCGTGGCAGCCTTTATACAATCGAGGCTCAGGCCGCCTCTGAGGAGCTGCAGCTTGTCAATGCCCAAAACCAGCTGGACATCGCTTTCCTGAACCTTGCGCAGTTGCTTGACCTGGATGATATCGATAGCTTTGAGATTGAAGTTCCTGAAATAGAAATTGAAAGCATTGGCGAGCTCGACGAAAGCCCCCTTCAGATTTATACAACGGCAGTAAACCGTCAGCCAGATGTGCGTTCCGCCGAGCTGCGTGTTGCCAGTGCTGAGCGGGGTGTGAAGATTGCCCGTGGCGGCCGCAGCCCCATGTTAAGCTTTCGCGGAAGCTACGGGACGGGTTACTCGGGCGCCAGCCGCGAGGTTACTGATGTGATGATTGGCGAGCCCGAACAAATCGGGGTGACTGCCGCAGGGGAGCCTGTTTTCGGACCTTCGTTCGATTACCTCACCCGCATCAAGCCCTTTGGCGACCAGCTGGAAGACAACCTGAACCGCAGCCTGGCCTTTGTACTTACCATCCCCATTTTTAACAGCTTCCAGACCCGCACCAGCATCAGCCGTTCGCGCATTGCCCTTGAAAATGCAAACCTGAACAAGCAATGGGTGCGGGTGCAGTTTTTCAAAAATGTTCAGCAGGCGCACGCTGATGCCCAGGCTGCGCTCAAGAGGTATAATGCAACCGGTAAAAATGTGCAGGCATTGGAAGAGGCTTTCAGGTATACCGAACAACGCTTCAGCCTGGGAATGGTGAACTCGCTGGAATATAACGATGCCAAGAACCGCCTGAGCACTGCTCAGTCCGACCTGCTTCAATCGAAATATGAATATCTGTTCCGCACCAAAGTGCTTGATTTTTATTTAGGTAACCCCATTAGTTTATAATATTTGCGACCCTGAAAAGAATTACCCATGAAGAATAAAAAATTGCTCAGGCTGATCCTGATTGTTTTGGTGTTATTGGTGGCGTTTTTAATCTTAGGCAGTAAGCTTGGCTGGATAGGCAGCCCTGAAGGTTCCCGTGTTTCAGTTGAGGAGGTGAGCCGCCGCAGCATCGTGGAAATCGTAACAGCCAGTGGAAAGGTACAACCCGTTACGGAAGTCAAGATTAGCCCCGATGTCTCGGGAGAGATTATTGAATTGCCGATCCGCGAGGGTGATTTTGTTAAGCGGGGAGACCTGCTTGCCAAGATCAACCCCGACCTGTATGTTTCGACCCTGGATCGAGTAGCAGCCTCGGTTAGCACAAGCCGTGCCAACCTGGCCAATGCCCGCGCACGCTCCTCGCAGGCGGAGGCACAGTTCATCAATGCCACTTCGAGTTTTAACCGCAACAAGCAATTGTTTGACCAGCATGCCATTTCTGAGTCAGAATTTGATGCTGCACGGGCCCAATATCTGGTAGCCCAGGCCGAAGTGGAAGCTGCCCGTCAGAGTGTTATCGGGGCCGAGTTTCAGGTGAGGAGCGCCGAAGCCTCGCTGAAAGAAGCCCGAGAGAGTCTTGCAAAGACCAGTATTTTTGCCCCTATGGATGGAACCATTTCGCGTCTCGATGCCGAGATAGGCGAACGCGTGGTAGGCACCTCACAATTTGCAGGGACAGAAATCTTGCGCATCGCCAACCTGAATCAGATGGAGGTGTTGGTTGAGGTCAATGAAAATGACATCATTCGGGTTAATGAAGGCGATACCGCAAGCATTGAAATTGATGCCTTCCTTGGAACCAATTTCCTTGGTGTCGTTACGGCCATTTCCAATTCTGCTAAAACGGAAGGCCTCACCGTGGATCAAGTGACCAACTTTGAGGTAAAGATCCAAATCCTGGCAGAATCCTATCAGCACCTGGTTCCTGAAGAGCAGCAGCATCTCTCGCCTTTCCGCCCGGGGATGTCGGCCACCGTAGACATCCAGACCCAGCGGGTGTCGGACGTGCTTTCCGTGCCCATTCAATCGGTTACCACGCGTCAGCCGGAGCCCCCCAAGGGTGATAGCCTCCAGGCTCCTGCCGAAAAAGCAGCAGGACCCATAGAATATGTATTCCTTTTCAGGGATGGTAAGGCGGTCCTTCAGGCTGTAACCACAGGAATCCAGGATTCACAGTTCATTGAGATCAAGGAAGGTCTTGAAGAGGGACAGGAGGTCATTAGCGGACCTTATCGTTCAATTTCGCGTGAACTCAAGGATGGGGATGCGGTAATCAAGACCCGGCGCGAGGAACTGTTTGTCGGGAATTAATACGGGAAGGGTTCATGGCAAGACTTTTGTTGATTGAAACGTCTACGCGGGTATGTTCCGTGGGATTGGCCATTGACGGCAAGCTGCTTTCCTTGCACGAAGACCATAGTGCGAACTATTCGCACTCGGCTGTGCTGACGGTTTTTATCGAGCAGGTATTGCAGGAAACGGGCCTTACCCCAAACGATTTAAACGGGGTTGCCGTTAGCCAGGGCCCCGGTTCCTATACAGGCTTGCGGATTGGGGTCTCTGCAGCCAAGGGCATATGCTTTGCCCTCGACATTCCGCTGATAGCCATTGATACCCTCCAGGCCATGGCACGCATGTGTCTGGAAGAAAAATCCGAAGCACTGGCTGCACATGCCCATCCTGAATGCCCGCTTTTGTTGGTTCCCATGATCGATGCCCGCCGTATGGAGGTTTACAATGCCGTAT
The DNA here is from genome assembly GCA_012521995.1 of Bacteroidales bacterium. Classification (GTDB taxonomy): domain Bacteria; phylum Bacteroidota; class Bacteroidia; order Bacteroidales; family UBA7960; genus UBA7960. Next base: position 11,731 of record JAAYLH010000030.1, read on the forward strand.
TTAACACCCGGTTTCAAAATGTGGAGCCCACTCGTGCCACTGTGGTCGAACAGGGCACTTTCGACAAACTGCTGAAGGGCCACCGTATGGCTTTCTTCGGGGATGGTGCCCAAAAATGTATCCCTGTGCTCAATCATCCCAATGCCCGGGTTTTTGAGGATGTCTTTCCTTCGGTCAGGGGTATGGTGCTCCGTGCAGTAGAAAAGTTCGAACAGGGCGATTTTGTGGATGTTGCTTATTTTGAACCTTTTTACCTGAAAGATTTTGTGGCGGGGGTCCCAAAAGTGAAAGGCCTGTATCGCTAATTTTTTACCTTTGTAAAAAAGAAGCCTGATGAATTTTCGTCTGCCCCACTTCTTAAAAAATAAATACATCATTGCCTTGGTTGTAGTGATGGCTTGGCTTGCCTTTTTCGACAAAAACAACCTGATCCATCAGTGGCGTCTGCGCAAACAACTGATCGAGCTGCGCCGCGACAAGAAATACTACTCAGAGGAAATAGAACGCGACAGCACTGCAATCAGGGAACTCAAAGAGAACCCTGAGGCCCTTGAGAAATATGCGCGCGAAAACTACCTGATGAAGAAGGAAAACGAAGATATTTATATCATCGTGGAAGAATAGATTAAGCGGGGTCTACATCCAGGATGACCCTTACCCGCTTATAGTCGGGCTCGGCATGAAAGAGCTCCACTATCTTAATTAACTTTGCTTTGCTTTCGCTCAGCCGGGCGTCGCGTTCAAGCTTCACCATCATGTTTTTTATGTACTGGTTGCGGATGCGGGACACAGGAGGGTATTCAGGCCCAAGCACCTTTTTCGGGAAATACTTGCGCAGCCTTTGTGAGAGCTCGTTGGCAGCCTGGTTCAGAACATTGGGGTCGGGGTGCAGTACAGTGACCCTGATCAGGCGGAAATAGGGGGGGTAATGGAAACGCTGGCGTTCGCGGATCTGGGTGTGGTACATCGATTCATAATCATGGGCCACCACTTGCTGGATGATGCTGTTTTGGGGGTTCCAGGTCTGAACGATCACCTTTCCGCGTTTCTGGTAGCGCCCTGCCCGCCCGCTTACCTGTGCCATCAGTTGAAACGCCCGTTCGTGAGCCCTGAAGTCGGGGAAGTTCATCATATTGTCGGCGTTGAGAATGCCCACTACGCTGACGTTGTTGAAGTCAAGCCCCTTGCTGACCATCTGAGTGCCCACCAGGATGTCGATCTTACGGTCCTCAAAGTCTGTGATGATGTCGCGGTAGGCATTCTTCGAGCGGGTAGTGTCCAGGTCCATGCGGGCGATAGAGGCCTCGGGGAAGAACAGGGGCAGCTCCTCTTCGATCTTTTCAGTGCCAAATCCTTTCAGCCGCAAGTTGGTTGAGTTGCACACGTGGCAGTTGGTGGGGGGCGTTATGGTATATCCGCAGTAATGGCATTTCAACTTGTTTATCTTTTTGTGGTACACCAGGCTCACGTCGCACTGGTTGCATTCCGGGATCCAGTTGCAGGCCTCGCATTCGAGACGGGGCGAGAACCCCCTGCGGTTTTGGAACAGGATCACCTGTTCCTTGTTGGCAAGGGCGGTCTGGATGCTTTCGTACAAGAGGGGGGAGAAGTGCGACTTCATTCGCTTGTTCCGGGTCTCCAGTTTCAGGTCTGCTACCAGGATCTCAGGCATCTTCACCCCTCCGTGACGGTGATTCAGGGCTACATAACCGAACTTTCCGCGCTGAGCGTTGAAATAGGTCTCCAGGGAAGGGGTTGCCGAGCCCAGCAGCACCTTTGCGTCATGCATCCCGGCCAGGAATATGGCGGCATCGCGGGCCTGGTAGCGCGGCGCAGGATCGAACTGCTTAAAGCTGGGCTCATGTTCTTCGTCGATGATGATCAGTCCCAGTTTGTTGAAAGGCAGGAACATTGCTGAACGGGGCCCCAATACCAGGTCGTAGCTGATCATTTTGTCGTGTGAGCTAATCCCGCCTTTCAACAGATTGTTCCACACTTCTGTGCGTTCCTCAGGGTTGAAGCGCGAGTGGTATATCCCTGCCCTGTCGCCAAAGTGCCGCTGAAGCCGGTTAATGATCTGTGCCGTCAGCGCAATTTCAGGAAGCAGGTACAACACCTGCTGCCCCTGCTCCAGGTATTCCCTGATGAGCTTGATATAGATCTCTGTCTTCCCGCTGGAGGTCACCCCGTGCAGCAGTGTGACCTCGTGGTCCCTGTAGCTGTCCCTGAGTTCCTGCAAGGCCTTTTCCTGGTGCTCATTAAATACGATGACCTCGTTTTTTGCTTCCTCATGGCGGAAGCGGCTGACCTCACGGGTATAGGTTTCAAAGATGCCCTTTTTGATCATGGCCTTCAGGGCCGCTGCACCTCCTTTCACAGAGGATGTAAGGTCTTTCCGGAGGACCTCTGCGGGATGCGGCTCATAACGACGGGAGAGGCGTATGAAGTTCAGCAGCAATTCCAGGTGGCGTGGGGCTCGTTTCTCCGCTTTATCGAAGGCCTCCTTGAGGTTTTCCTCCTGCCCGAATTCGGGGCTGAGTTTTATGAGGATCTCGGTGCGTGGCTGCCAGGGGTCATCCAGGCTGTCCTGCATCACGATAAACCCATTTTCGATCATCCCCTTGAGCAAGGGCAGTACTTTAGGCAGGCCGGCAATACCTGAGGCTTCACCCATGCTTAGTTCCTTCTTGTTCTTCAAGGCTTGCAGGATGGCAAACTCTTTTTCGCCCAGCTCCTCAGAGTCCGGGTCGGCATGGGGATGAAGCAGGATCTTAGTCTCGCCCGACAACTTCATGGCAGGAGGCAATGCTGCATTCATCACCTCGCCAGGGGTGCAGAGATAATAATTAGCAAGCCACTCCCAGAACTGAAACTGCTCTTCCTTAACGACAGGCAGGTCATCGAGCAGCGAGAGGATATATTTTACCTGGAATTCGCGCGGGGGCTCGGTATGGATCCTGCGCACCAAACCTGCATACACCTTGCGGGTGCCAAGCTGTACCACTGCCCGTTGGCCTACCATGATCTGCCCGCTGAGCATATGCGGCACCCTGTAAGTAAACATGCCCTTCAGGGGAAGGGGCAGGAGGATGTCGGCAAAAAGGGTAGTGCGTTCCATAAAAAAAGAAGTAATCTGAATATGCTCCAGGCAATCAAAATTACTTCTTTTTACAGACTTTAAAGGGGCAAACCCCTGGCGGTTTTAGTCGCCCATGCAGATGCCGATTCCCCTGGCGGTTTTCACCAGGTCAGAATCAGGGTCAACGAAATTATATTGGGTGATTGCCTCGGTGAAGGGCACCGACACGATGTTGGGATGACGGTAAGCCACCATTTTTCCAAACTCCTGTGCAAGGACCATTTCAAATGCTTTCGCGCCGAATTGTGTGGCCAATACGCGGTCGTAGGCAATGGGGGTTCCCCCGCGCTGCAGGTGGCCCAGTACGGTTTCGCGCATGTCGGTTTCAAGGCCTGCTGTCTTGAGCTCGTGGATCAGCTTTGAGGCTACCCCGCCCAGGCGGACGTTCTCGTAGCCCACCTCCGAGCTTTCCTCGTAATACATCTCACCGTTTAAAGGCTTGGCGCCTTCGGCGATGACAATGATTGCATAGCCCCGTCCGCGGTGGAAGCGGCTGTAGATCTTATCCATCACCTTGTTGAGGTCATAGGGAATCTCGGGGATCAGGCAGACGTCGGCACCCCCTGCCACGGCGCTGTGCAGGGCGATCCAGCCGGCATAGCGGCCCATCACTTCCAGCACCAGCACCCTGTTATGGCTGGCTGCCGTGGTCACCAGTTTGTCCACAGCAGTGGTGGCTTCCTGCACGGCAGTTTGGAAGCCAAAGGTGAAGTCGGTGGCCGAAAGGTCGTTGTCTATGGTTTTAGGCACCCCAATGATGTTCAGGCCTTTCTCAAAAAGCGCCTGTGAAATGCGCTGGGAGCCATCGCCCCCGATGTTGATCACGGCATCCACCCCCAGGTATTGCAGCCTGCGGAGCATCTCGTCCGAGCGGTCGGCCTCCCCCCAGCTCCCGTCGGGGTTCTTTATGGGCCAGGCAAAAGGGCCGCCCTTGTTGGTAGTGCCTATGATCGTACCCCCGCGGATGTGGACTCCCGCCACTTCTTTTTCCGTTAGGACTACGATCTCATTGGGCTCATTTAGTATGCCATCAAAGGCATTGATACTGCCTACTACTTCCCAGTCGCGCTCCTTGGCGGCACGCAATACGATGGCACGTATTACCGCGTTCAGACCGGGACAGTCGCCACCACCGGTGGCTACCAATACTCGTTTTCTCATGGATATGTGTTAAATAAAGCTGATGTCAGAATACTGCAATGCCCGGGAAAAAGACAAACCTCCCCAATTTAAAAAAACAGAGGTGCAAAGGTATAAAAAAAACAAAGGCACAAAAAGATTACCCCGTCACGAGCTTTATATTCTTTTTCGTTTTGGGCGGGTGGAAATGACGTGATCTTTGTGTGAACCCCTGAACAGTTCATACACCATATATTTGCATTCCAGGGCGCCGTTAAAGACCGTGGTTCTGAGCACAGGCTTCAGTCCTATGGACTTCATTGCAGAAATATCGGAGGTGATAATGCCTGCCTTGTAGCCGGGGTAGTTGTTCTTCAGGGTGTCGCCTATGGCCCGGTAGAATTCGGGAAGATTCTCCTGTTTCAAACGCTGCCCGTAAGGCGGGTTGAGCATCACCCATCCGCCGCCTGCGGGAGGGTGGAATTGGAAAAACTCCTGACGTTGCAGTTTGATCTGCCCCATCAGCCCTGCTTCCATGATGTTCTTGCGGGCGATGTCGAGCACCTTGGCGTTCATGTCGGAAGCCATAATGGTGATGCGGCTGCCCACCTGATTGTTTTTGGCCTCTGCTCTTATGGCTTCCCATAAACCCGCATCGTAATCGTTCCAGTTTTGGAAACTAAAAGCCTTCCTCATGCTCCCGGGGGCTATGTCGTTGGCCATCAGGCCCGCCTCTATCGAGAAGGTCGCGCTGCCACACATGGGGTCCACAAAGTTCGACTGCTTGTCCCAGCCCGACAGCATGATGAGCCCTGCAGCCAGCACTTCGTTGAGGGGCGCTCCCCCGCCTTCACGGCGGTAGCCCCGCTTGAACAGCGGCTCCCCGCTGCTGTCGAGCGACACAATACAGCGGTTGTCGTTCACATAGATGTTGAGCCTGATATCGGCCTCGTCGCGGTTTACGCTGGGCCGTTCCCCTGTCTTTTCGCGGAAAGCATCGACTATGGCGTCCTTACTGAGTTGCGAGAGAAACAGGGTGTTGGTGAAAAGCTCACTGCGGGCCGCCACCGAATAGATCACAATGGTTTTCTCCACTCCGAAATGTGTGCCCCAGTCTAATTCGCGCATCTTCTGATAGAAGTCATCCTGGCTCGAAAAACTGAAGCTGCCGATCTCGCGCAATACGCTGATGGCAGTCCTGCAGAACATATTGGCACGGTACAGCTGTTCGAGACCTCCCTGAAAAGAAACTCCGCGGCGAAGCACTTTTGGCTCCTGAACGCCTTGCTGACGCAGTTCTTCGGCCAGCAATTCCTCCAGGCCTGTGAGGGTTTTGACTACGATGGGGAATGTGGTTTCGCTCACTAGAGTTTTCCGTTAATGATTACCTGTTCAACTTTGTTGCTGCCAAAAGCATAGGGCATAAAGGCATAGGTTGAAATGGGCTTTGTAATGAATACATTGGCTTTCTTACCCACGGCTATGGTGCCCAGCTCCTCTTCCAGGCCCATGGCATAGGCCCCGTTAAGGGTCACTGCATGAATGATCTCTTCGGGGATCATTTTAAACTTGATGGCTCCCAGGGCCATGACAAACTGCATGTTGCCCGATGGTGATGAGCCGGGATTATAATCGCTGGCCATGGCCACGGGCAGGCCGGCATCGATCATTTTCCGTGCGGGGGGATATTCCATCCCCAAGAAAAAGGCTGCCCCGGGCAATAGCGTGGGCATGGTGTCACTATTCAGCAGGGCTTTGATCTCTTCATCGCCGGTAAACTCCAGGTGATCCACAGAAAGGGCATCATATTTCACACCCACCTGAATGCCCCCCGAAAAGTCAAGCTCGTTGGCGTGGATCTTAGGCTTGAGGCCGTGCTTTATGCCGGCCATCAGCATACGCTCTGTTTCTTCGGGGGTGAAGAACCCGCGGTCGCAGAACACATCAATGTAATCGGCAAGGTCTTCGGCGGCCACCATGGGGATCATCTCGTTGATGATCAGGTCAACATAGCCACCCTGGTCATGTTTATATTCTGCAGGCACAGCATGTGCTCCCAGGAAGGTGGCCTTGATGGTCAGCGGGCTCAAGTCTTTTAAGGCACGGATCACCCGCAGCATTTTCAGCTCGCTTTCGGTGGTCAGCCCGTAGCCGCTTTTGATCTCCACAGCCCCTGTGCCCAGCATTTTGATCTCTTCCAGACGTTCCAGGGCTTGTTCGATGAGCTCCTGTTCTCCGGCTCGCTGCAGCCTTTGGGCCGAGTTCAATATGCCCCCACCGCGTTTGGCGATTTCTTCATAAGATAAGCCCCTGATCTTGTCGATATACTCAATCTCACGGCTCCCCGCATATACAATATGGGTGTGCGAATCGCAAAAAGCGGGAAACACCATTTTGCCCCTGGCGTCCATTTCCTTAACGCCTGCTGCCCCTGCAAAAGAAAAGAATGCACTCGTGCTGAAGTCTTTCATCAGGCCAAAGCCTTTGATCAGACCTTCATCCATAAACAGCCAGGCATCCTTCAGGGTGGGCAGCCTGCCCATGTCGCTTCCCGCCACCTTGCTGCGGGGCGTGGTTTCAACCTGTATGAGTTCCTTAATGTTTGTGACCAGTATCTTCATTGTCTGTTCAATAAAAAAACTGCCCGCAAGCAGTTTATGTGCTATCATACAAAGGTACGCAAACTTTTTCTCTTGATTCAGCGGAGGAGCCGGCCATAAAAAAAACAGGCAGGAAGGCCTTTAGCCCTCCTGCCCTTACTTACCAAAAACAAACACAATCCCTAAGGCCTGGGTCTTGGTCTGGGTTGCTGTGGCAACGTGATCTCTGTGATTTCCCCATCCACAGTAACAGTAGCCAGATTGTCGCATTCGCCCTCGCCGTAATCCAGTGTCGTCAAGGTTTCGCCCACCTGCATTTCAATGATGCCGGCCACAATCCAGCGGCAGCTCATCTTTTTGTGCAGGGGCACCGTAATGGTATTTGTATATTCCACCCCATCACGGTTCAGGCCGTAGCATGTACCCGTAAAGAGAAATTCATCATCCCATACTTCATTTAGGGTTTCGGATCCGGCGATCCACTCACGATTGCGTTCCATCTCGCGCGTGATAAAGGTGCCATCGGTAAAGGTGATCTTTCCTCCAACCAGGGTAATCGAAATATTTATTCCGTCGAGGTTCGACATGGTTTTGGTGCCTTCTATAAGGTTGCCATCCACGGTAAAGTCCTCAAAGGTGATGATGCGGGTTGTCCCTATGGCGCGCATCGGTCCATCGGTCCAGATGTAGATGATGCCGTCTTTCACGCGGCCCTGGCCTACCTGCCAGTCAATGAACTCGATTGTAATAAGCTTGGGAAATCCTTCATATTCCGATTCGCCTTCCACTTCTTCAACAGTGATGATACGCTCGCCTGACACTTCAGGGCCGCCATTTTGCCCGCCCTGTCCGCCTTGGCCGTTTTGATGGTTCTGGTAGCCGTTTTGTTGCATCACGTTGCCTACGTCTTCTGCCTCAGAAAGGGCTTCTGTGTAATAGCCTTCCACAATGGCTTCTTCTTCGGCAAGCCTTGCCGAGGGTTCTGAAAACACCGTTTCTTTCTGGCAGGCATTGGTTCCGAATAACAGGATCAGGCTGAAAGCCAGTATCCCCAATGTGATTTTTGTCTTCATCTTGAAATGATTTTTATTGAATACTCCGTTGTTTGTGATAATCATTATTTTTTTCAACGTGTAAAAAAAGGGGAGGAATCCCAAAGTTGACGTTCAAAAGTAGTGAGGCAAAAATGAAATTTTAATGAAGAAACCAACAGGACAAAAAAAACCCGCTGCACAAGCGAAAGTGCAGCGGGTTTAAACAAAATGCCGGATCCGGCAATTATTCAGGCATCGTAACGGTGGAAACATCCACGGTGATTTCCTCCAGACGCCGGGCTACCTCATCGGTCATTGTTTCCTGGTAGCGTCCGCCCACATGTGTGGCAAGGAATTTTTCCATTGCAGCAATGAAAGCCATGGTATTCACCGGGCGGGCGAAGCCGTGTCCTTCATCGGGCGCATTGATGTATTCCACCGGGAATCCGCGCTCCCTGAGGGCCACCACGATCTGGTCGCTTTCAGCCTTTTTCACCCTGGGGTCGTTTTGGCCCTGTACTACCAGCAATGGTGCGGCGATCTTGTCTGCCGAGAACAGGGGCGACTGTTTTTCAAGCTGTGCCTGCCCCTCGGGGGTCGAAGGGTCACCCATCCTGATGTGGAAGGTGGTGCGGGCGGCTTCCCAATAGGGCGGAATGGAGTTCAGCAGGGTGATGAGGTTGGAGGGCCCTACAAAAGAAACCCCTGCAGCATAAACGTCGGGCGTAAAGGCCAGGCCGGCAAGGGTTGCATAACCCCCGTAAGAGCCGCCAAAGATGGCTACCCGCTCTGGATCGGCGATGCCTTGATCAACGAGGTATTGAACCCCCCAGGTGATGTCGTCCTGCATCAGCTCGCCCCACGCCTTGTTGCCTGCATTCAGGTAAGCCTTGCCGAAGCCGGTGGAGCCCCTGAAGTTGGGCATCAGCACGGCATAGCCGCGGTTGGCCATAAATTGGGCATAGCCGTTATAGCCCCAGTAATCCCTGGCCCAGGGGCCCCCGTGCGGGTGAACGATCAGCGGAAGGTCTTTTTCTCCAAAACCTTTGGGAAGCACCAGGTAGGCCTGTATCTCCATCCCATCGCTCGAGGGATAACGGATGCTGGTCATGGGCGATAAATGTTCCGTGGGAATGTCGGGCCGCGGGCTGTATTGGAAAGCCAGGCTCTGGTCTTGGGTGTCAAAAAGGTAAACAGAACCCGGATCGACATCCGAACTGGCGCTAACCAGCCAAAAACGCTCGTCGAGGGTGGGGCTGAAAAAGTTATACTCCTTGTCGCCCAGCTCTGCCTTTACCGTGTTATAATGTCCCTCAAAGGTTTCGTCCTTAAAGTAATAGCGGGCCTTTTCGTCTGTATAAGTGGTCAGCAACACCTCCAGGGTCTTGTCGGAGATGCCCAGCCCGCCAAAGTCGGCCCTGCCTTCTGGGTCTCTTTCCACAAACTCCATCTCGCCGGTCTCAATATCCATCAGGAAAAGTTCTGTTAGGTCCTTATCCTCGCCGACGTTCGAGATCATGTAAACATGCTGGTTGTCCTTCTGGAAGGCAGCAGGATAGGCTGTTTCAAGCACGTTCCATGAGAAGAGCAGGGTTTCGCCTTCCTGATCTATCCGCCACAGTTCTTCCGTGCCATCGGGCAGTGAGCGCATGGCCAGGCGAAGCTTGTCCTCATAGTCGAACATCCATCCGGTGTAGCGATTGGTGTTTTCGCGCATCAAGGTCAGCTCGCCGGTCGAGATCTTGAGGCTGTAGAGGTCGTGCCAGGCTTTGTCGCGGCTGTTCAGGCCCACGAACATCAGGTCGGGATCAATACGCGAAATATGATAAATGGCTGCACGCACCCCTTCCATATTGGTGATGTTGCGGGCTTCGGGAATGACGCCCGCGCTGGCCTCCTTGGGGTCGACGGCATAAATATTGAAATTCTCATCGCCTCCCTTGTCCATCACATACAGGAGGTACTTCCCGTCTCTCGACCAGAAATAGCCCATGATGGGCCGCTCGGTCACCGCCGTTACCGGGATGGCTTCCTCAAACGAAGCCTCACGGGTTTTGATCCATATGTTGCGGGTGTCTTCATAGGGGCTCAGGAAAGAAATATAGGCCCCGTCGGGCGAAAGTTGGCTCCCGGTGATTTGCGGGTCATCAAAAAACACCTCCCGGTCAATGAGGGGAGGAAGGTCCTGTTTCTGCTCCTGGCAGGAGTAAGCAATGGCTCCGATCATAAGTACAAACAATAGAATTTTTTTGTTCATGGTTGCAAAATTTAAGGTTTGACGTGTAAAGATATTATTTTTATCGGAGTTATTGAAGAAATGCCTATTCTTTTTATTCGTGTTCCCTTCCTTTTTTTTGTCAAAAACGCCCTCCAGGGCTTTGATAGTTGGGGCTTTAGGAAATACCCGGTTTTTCAGCAATACCCCCCTTGTGACCGATGCCATTCGCGATCGGATTTGCTTCAGACTTCAGACGTAGTTCAGGCGGGTTTCAGCCGGTTTAAAACGGTTGAAACCCGCCTGAACTACGTTTAAAGATCAAAGATGATACCGTGTAATTTCAACCCAGTTTAACAGGCGCTCTTTAATATTCCTTGTCCCAAGGTCTTCTGAAAGGTTTTGGAAATGATTGCCCTGAGTTCGGCGGATTTATGCCTGAATTTTCTTACGCAACCACGGGATATTTTGTGGCCCGGGACTTTTTTTAGTCTAATGAATCATCATTTCAAAGAGAACTTTTGTTCCTGAAAAAAATATTCTATTTTTGGATAAAAATTATATTATTATCATATGAAAAAGATAGGACTGTTTAAAGTGTTTGTTTTATTATTTATCCTGCCGGTTTTTCCTCAATCGGGTTTTGTTCCCGGCTTCATCATCACCCATGAAAAGGATACACTCCATGGCA
>JAAYLH010000031.1 GCA_012521995.1 Bacteroidales bacterium
TAAGGTAATAAGGTTCCTGTTTAAGTGGTGGTCCGCATGTTACTAAGGTAATAAGGTCAAGCCATCAGGTATTTCTGAAACCTTATTACCTTAGTATAAGGGGCCATTCGTCCACCCGTTTAAACCTAATTACCTTATTGAATTAAGGCTGAAACGGTCGCCGCTACGCGGCTGACCCCAAAACATTTTTCATTTTTCTTTTTTCATTTTTCATTTTCATACCCCTACCAAGTCCGTACCAAGTCCCTGTGGGTCCGTGCAAACACGAAGATGGAAAGGCCGGGCCGGGGTTTTATTAATCAATCCTGACCCTGCACAGGTCGAGGTGGTTCAGGTGGTTATTGCTCAAACCGCGGAGTTTTTTGGGCACGAAGCGAACTCTCTGGTCGTAGAACAAAAAGACTACCGGGGCTTGCTTAATGAGGATCTGGTCCATTTCCCTGTAAAGGGCTTTCCTGAGGCTGTCGGAGGTGATGACGAGGGATTGTACGTAGAGCCTGTCGAAGCGGGCGTCACTGAAGCGGGTGTAGTTGGGTCCGGCGGGGGCGTGATTTTTGCTGTAGAACAGGGCCAGGTAGTTCTCGGCATCGGGGTAATCGGCGATCCAGGAGGCGCGGAACATCCGGGCCTCGCCTTTGGCCGTCATTTCGCGCAGGGTGGCGGGGGGCATCACGTCGATAGCCACCGCAATGCCGATCTTCGACAATTCATGCTGGATGAACTGGCTGATGTCGAGATAATTCTGGTTGGTATGCAAGGTCAGTCGCGGCAAGCCCTGCCCGCCGGGGAAGCCGGCTTCGGCCAGCAATTGCCTGGCGCGGTCCGGATCATACGAATAACCTCCTTCGTTGGCAGGGAATCCGGGCATCCCCACCGGGACAAAGCCCGCATGGGCGGGGATGCCGATGTTGTTTCGCAGGTAACGGATCATTTTATCGCGGTCGAAGCCCAGGTTGATGGCCTGCCTTACTTTTTCCTCCAGTAGCGGCCAGTCGGGCGGAAGGGTTTGCTCATCCACCAAAATACCCAGGTATTCGGAGTTCAGAAAAGGCTTAGAGATCATTTTAAAACGATCCTCATATTTGGGCTGAAGCTTACCCTCGGGGGTGAGTATCTCGTCCTTATAACTGGCATCGACGCTGCTCAGAAAGTCGAGGTTCCCTTTGATAAACTCGAGGAAAGCGGTTTGCCTGTCGATGATAAAGCTGATGGCCACTGCATCCAGATAAGGCAGGCGCTGCTCGCCCTCGAATTCAAAGTAATTTTCATTTTTCAGCAATACCAGTTTCACGCCTTCCTTCCAGTAGGCAAAGCGGAAAGGCCCCGTTCCCACGGGCCTGCTCCTGAAATTCTCCCCGTAATCCTCAATGGCTTCAAAGGGCACTACCGCCGTGTACTGCATCGTGAGCAAACCCGGGAAGGGCGGGAAGGGCTGGCTGAGGCTGATCACCAGGGTGGTATCGCTGGGAGCCTCCACTGCCAGGCTGCCGTCGGCATTGCGACTGACTGAATTCATCACCCAAGAGCCCGGGGCATTAAGCCGGGGATCGACCAGCCTCGAGAAGCTGTACACAAAATCGCTGGCCACCACGGACCGCCCCTTTTCAGCAGGGAAGCAGGCATCGTCGTGAAAGAAAACGTCATCGCGCAAGACAAAGGAATAGACCAGTCCATCGTCCGAAATCTGGTAGCTTTTGGCGATGGCGGGCCTGATGGCCAGGTCTTCATCCAGTTGCAGCAGGCCGTTAAACAATTGGGAGGTGGCCCAGATATTGGCCTGGTTGCGCGCATAGAGGGGGTCGAGGGAAGTGATGTTGGCCGCCTCGTTGTAACGGAACACCTTTCCTTCTTCCATTTCCCCCGGTTTTCTGCCGCAGGAAGCGAACATCAGCAAAGAAAGGATGAAAAGAAGGGTCCGCTTACGCAAATATTTCATCGTTGCCTGTTTGAGGCCTCAAAGATAGTGGTAAATCATAAAAAATCATTTGCGATGGCTCAATTGCTTATAATAGCGGGCATATTGCCAGGTCCTGGGGAGGAAAAACAAAAACAGCAGGGGATAAATCAGCAAGTCGAGCAGCCACCAATCTGTCTTGAACTCAATGAGGTCGAACAGGGCTGTATTGTTTTCATTCAGGGAAACCACGCGGTGGGTATGTTGCCAAAACCTGATTCCAAATGGCATGACCAGGCCTCTGTCGGCAAAGCGGTATTCCTTTGGGCTGGTCCACGCATTACGGATCACCACCTTAAAATCGTTGATTAAGGGAATCCCGAAGCGTAAGTGTACGATATCGCCCGGGTTCTGTCCATCGTACCTGAGCAGGCGCAGCAAGCCAAGGGGCGGCATCAGGAAGCGGAAAAGCGCCTCGTTGTAACCGCTGACCACCCGGTGAAAATCTTTTTTCACCCTTGATTTCAGAAGAATTTTCATGTTCTGAATACCAAAAGGGGAATGCTGCCCTGGTGGAGCAGCTGTCTGGCCATTCCTGGAAAAAACAACCTGGCAATCAGGTTGCGCTTACGGTTGGTCAGGGCAATGAGGTCTACCTTATGTTCACGGGTGAATTCAGCAAGGTCATTCACAGGGTCCTCGCCGTGCAGGAGGTGGCAGTCAACATTAACCTCGGGGTGAACTTTTTTAAAATATTCTTTCAGGCCGTCCATCTTTGCCAGATCCCAGGTCTTTTGGGCCACTTTGGAAACATGGACACAGTGGATGCGTATATTAAACCCGCTGACAATGCCCATCAGGCGTCGGATGGCCACAAAGTCAGACTCGTCGAATTCAGTGGCATAAACCACATTTCTGACTTCAGGAGTAGCTGTATATACTGAGTTTTCAGGAATAGCCAGGACGGGGACGCGGGTCCTGTCGAGCAGGCGGCTGACTACGCTGCCAATGATATCGCTGTGCTGGTTGCCTTTACCTTTGGTTCCCAGCACGATGATCCCCGGTTTATAGCTGCGGGCTACCTGGGCAATCTGATCTTCGGCAACCCCTTCGCGGAGGGAATACCCGATTTTAACACGCCCGAAACCTTTCTCACGGGCTGCATTGCCGATGCGTTCAACGAAGGTGAGCAGGTTTTGTCGGGCGATACTTTCCATCTCGCGCAAGTTGATGTCCATGTCAACCTGGATGCTATAGGCATCTGTAATGGGTACCAAATCGACGATTGGGGCGTAATACACATGGAGTATCTTGATTTCGGCCTCCAGACGGTGGGCCAGGTTAAGGGCATATAAACATGCATTTTCAGAATAAGTGGAAAAGTCGACCGGGACAAGAATTCGGCGTATTGCACGCAAGTTCTTTTTCTCGGACTCCTCTTGTTCAGCTTTCCATTCGGCCATCAGCCTGAGGGCTTTCTCTACCTGTGAGGCACGAATTTGCACTTGCACCCCTTCGGCAGCGGCACCTTGTATCAGGTGAACATGCTTCAGGAAACACGCAATGCCGGCACCCTCCAGCTTTACTTTCAGCACTTCGGCAGCGGTGTAATGATCTGTTGCTAAGGTAACCAGGCGATCTTCCATGACTATGCGGTTTTTGAAAAACAATTGAAATAAATCTTTTTCAGCTATAAATTTACAACAATTGCGCCCTAAACGCAAAGACAATCGCCCTTATTTAGTCCTTTCAAAGAGCGGGAAACTCCTCCCTTTCCCGTAATAAAATTTTCGGGCCTCAATATTAGAGATAAAAAAAGTGTCAAACAAGCTTTTTTGAGGCTTTTTTTAAACATTTGTTTTGTTTACAAAAGAAGCCTTGTTTTCAACCCTTTAATTCAATTTTTTTATATATTAAACTTATTATTAAAAATGAGTCCTACCTTTGGCTGACGTAATGGTTCCAATGAAATCACCTTTTTAAAATAATATTGTCCCATAAAAAAATGGGAAGGGGAGTGATTAAACCTCCCCTTCCTTTTCGTAGATTTGAGTCGCTAAACAAAAAAAGCTACGATGAGCAAATCTACACATTTCTTTGGACAGTCGGTTTTTGGACAGCTAATTTCTCTTATTGATGATCACATCATAACAGATTCAGCAAAAAAGCAGGGTTCGGATTACTATATTAAACGATTTAAAACCAGAGATCATTTGATTAGTATGTTGTTTTGCTCCTTTGCCAAGGGCACATCATTGCGTGAGGTGTCTGGAACCATGCTTGGCTTAGCGGGAAAAACCAGGCATTTTAAGTTGGAGCATATTCCTTACAGGAGCACCCTGTCTGATGCCAATAAAAGGCGTGATGCAAATGTTTTCTGCCTGATTTATAACAAGCTTTTGAAAAAGTACGGCCATCTTTTATCGGACACCCGGATTAAAGATGTAATAAACAAGCAAATAGAAATATTCGACAGCACAACAATAAGTCTGTTTCAGGATATTCTCAAGAGTGTTGGGCGTAATCCTTCTTCGGGAAAACGCAAAGGAGGGATAAAAGTACATTCAGTTATCAATGTGGATGAAACAGTCCCTAAAATGGTCTTGTTTACGGATGCAGCCACCCATGACCATGTATTATTGAGCAGGCTCAAACTTAAGGCAGATACAATTTATGTGTTTGATAAGGGGTATAATGACTATAAAGCCTTTGAGGCTTTCAGCAATGCTGGGGTTGGTTTTGTTACCCGAATAAAAGATAATGCCGTTTATAGTGTAACTGAACAACGCTTAATTGAGCAGAATATCTATAGTGGGGTTTTAGAAGATGTTACCATTGAAGTATCTGTTAAGCAAGGGCTTAACCCCAAGCTAAGTCTTAGAAAAGTAACTTTCTACGATAGAGTGCTAAAACGTGAATTTGAATTTCTTACCAATTTGTTCGATATGAGAGCGGATTTAATTGCGGCAATTTACAAGCTTAGATGGCAGATTGAATTGCTTTTTAAGCAGTTGAAGCAGAACTTCCCCTTAAAATATTTTCTAGGCGATTATGAGAATGCTATAAAGATACAGATTTACTGTGCATTGATAGCCAACTTATTAATGACGGTAATACAGAAGATGCTCAAAAGGAAATGGGCTTTTTCAAACTTGGTAAGCTTTTGTAAAATACATTTGTTCAACTATATCTTGTTGTTAGGTTTTCTTGAAAATCCTGACCGAGACTGGAGGAAAAGTAAAATTTACTCCGGACAGTTAGACCTGCTTGGGGGACTTGGTATCGATGATTCGTAAAATCATCATTGAAAAAACCTTAAAATCAAATGGTTGAAAAATTAAAAATCTAATCCAAAATTTTTATCGGACATTAATGTATAAAAATCGAAAACATGACTCCCTTTGCTTTTTAGATAAACCTTAACGGTTGATTTTTTTGGATTATTTTCATCCGTTTTTCTGGTTTCCCTGCCTGTTTTTACTTAATCAATCTCATGCTTTAACCGGTGTTTCACGGGTCCTATTTGGTTAAAACCAGTTAACTATGAGTATATTTGGATCTGTTTCTATTTGTAGAATAGCTTAAAATCTTCCTGCAAAAAAGCCTGGCATCCAACTCCTGCCGGGCTTTTTCTTTTTTCGTATTTTTGCCGGGTTCAATTACCTTTTCAATCTCTTTCCTATGTCCCTGAAAACCGCCCTCCTCAATTTTTTCCTGCTGTTTATGAGTGTCCAATTACCTGCCGGCAACAACTGGCAGACCTGGTACGAAGCCCACGGCAAAAATCAGACACCCCGCTATGCCGAAACCGTAGAATTCAGCAAACGCATGGCGGAAGCCTCGCCCATGCTTCATTACACGGCCTTCGGGCAAAGCCATCAGTTGCGTGATTTGCCATTGCTGATATTGGACCGGCAGGGCAACTTCACTCCCGGAGCGGTGAAAGCCAGCGGGAACCTGGTTCTGCTGATACAGGCTGCCATTCACCCCGGGGAGCCCTGTGGCAAGGATGCAGGACTGATGCTTTTACGGGATATTGTGATCGATGGCAAATACCAGGAGCTCCTTGAAAACATCACCCTGTTATTCATACCCATTTTCAATGTGGACGGCAATGAACGCTTTGGCCCCTACAACCGCATCAACCAGAACGGTCCCGAGGAAATGGGCTGGCGCACCAATGCCCGTAACCTCAACCTGAACCGCGACTTCCTGAAGGCAGACACCAAAGAAATGCAGCATTTCCTGGAGCTATGGAATCACTGGCAGCCCGATTTTTACATAGACACCCACGCCACCAACGGGGGCGATTACCAATACCCGATGACCTATATCATTGAGATCTTTGGCGGGATGGAACAGGGCCTGACGGACTGGTGTGCGCAGGATTTCCTGCCCGAATGGGAACAGCGCATGGAAGCCAGCGGTTACCCCTCTTTCCCTTACGTGACCTATCGAAACTGGCATGATCCACGCAGCGGACTGGTGTCGCGAACCTCTCCTCCCGCCCTGTCGAACGGCTTCGCCGCCCAGCGGAACCGCCCCGGGCTGCTGCTGGAGACCCATATGCTGAAACCCTATCACATCAGGGTGGAAGCCACCTATTACAGCATCCTCCATACATTGGAAATGCTTCACCGAGACCACCAGGCGTTCCGCGAGCTGGTTGCCAGGGCTGATGCTTTCACCGCCTCCTCGGAGTTCAGACAACAACCCTTTCACCTGGATTTCCGCACAGCTTCCGACAGCGTCATGGTTGACTTTAAGGGGGTCGAATATGAAAAGATCCCCAGCGACCTGAGTGGTGGGGAATGGTTCATTTACGAAAGCGAGAAACCCCTGACCTTCCAGATCCCCTGGTTTTACAAGCAAGAACCCGCCGTAAGCGTGATGCTGCCCGAGGCTTACATCATCCCCGTACAATGGTTTGATGTGATTGAAAAGCTAGGGTTTCAGGGCATAGAAATGCAGCAGCTTGAAAAAGATACCGTTATAGAGGTTGAGTCATACCGTTTCAGGAATGTAAGATTGGCCAATTCGGTCAATGAAGGCCGGCAAATGGCCAGGTTCACTGCTTTACCGGTAAGCGAAACCCGTCATTTCCCTGCAGGATCGGTCATCATCCCAATGAACCAGCCGGGCGCCCGAATGGTGGCTCACGCCCTCGAGCCAGATGCCCCCTCTTCTTTTGCCACCTGGGGGTTTTTCAATGGCATCTTTCAGCGCACCGAGTATTTTGAGAGCTACGCCATGGAAGCCATCGCCCGCCAGATGCTTGATGAGGATCCCGGTCTAAGAGTCAGATTAGAAGAAAAGAAAGCCAGTGACCCTGCCTTTGCCGCCAATCCCAGGGAAATCCTCAACTGGTTTTATGAACAGACACCCTATTACGACCCGGCTCATAACGTATACCCTGTCGGCAGGATAATGAGATAATTGGCAAGCTTGTCAAAAGGAGGGTTTCAGTAATATTATTATAACAATCTATTAATCAGGAGTATAGAGCAAATTCAACTCCCCGGCTTTCCTTATTTTAATTTTGAAAATTAATGCTTAATATCTTTCTCTTTATCTTAAAATATAAATCCTTCCCCGTACCAGGGTCTTACCATGCTCTTGTCAGGTTCGGGTGGACAGGACGGTGTTAAGACAACAGCCTGAATTTCAAGGAAAAATGAAACCATTACTCACCTGAAGAAATGTCAATCAGGATCGGACAAACCTTAAACCTTTTGATTTCAGATTAACCCTGCCTGCCCTCCTTCGGCGGGTAAACCGGCTGGCAGGGATTAACCCAGCCTGTTGGCTGGCAGGGATTTATGTTTTAAGATGTTAACTCCTAACTCCTGGTCTTCAATGTTCTTAACGAGGACGACCTTCCCGTCGCCTACATCATAGAAGTCGCTGAAGCGGGCCGCTTCTTCATATCCTGCTGAGAGGTAAAAGCCCCGGGTGGGCTCATATTTTTCCATTGTTGAGGTCTCAATATAGATCTTGCGGCCATTCATTTGTTTTACGGAGGCTTCTGTTTCCTTCAGTAATTTTTGGCCAATGCCTTTCCCCCTGGAGTCCTGGTGAACCGCAATCCAATAAAGATCATAGCTGCCCAGGGTGCAGGGAATGGGCCCAAAACAGGCAAAGCCAAGGGTTTGACCATCAATTTCAGCAAAGATGAAATGATACCCGCTGGCATCCCCTTTGGCCAGGGCCTCCCCTGCCAGCTCAACGGCCACCTCCACTTCATCCTTTCGGAAAAAGCCCGAGGAATCTATAATGGAACGAACAGTTTCCAGATCGCTTTCAACCACCTCCCGGCGAATAGTTAATTCATTGTTTTTGGCTATCATCCTTCCTTCTTCTTATTTTTTACTTTTTACTGCTTACTGCCTACTGCACAAATAATCCGTTCCACCAATTCCTTTTGCGATAAGCCTGCCCGCTCAGCCGCAGCCACAAAACCTGAATCAGCTGAAATACAGGGGTTTGCATTGATCTCAAGCACAAAGATATTCCCGGCTTCGTCTACGCGGAAATCGACCCTTGCATATCCGCTGAGGCCAAAAACCTCCCAGCAACGATAGCAGATATTTTTCAGTTCTTCAAGGAGCGGGATGTCTTCGGCTGGGAAATCAAAGCTTCGATTCGTATTCGCATATTCAAAAGAGTCCTCATCCCATTTAGCCTTATAGCCGACGATGCGGGGTTTGCCCTCGGGATAAGTGAAGCGGATCTCGGCAGGAGGAAGAACCTCTGGATTATGCCTGCCGCCAAGGATAGAGAGGTTAAATTCACGCCCGTGAATGTACTGCTCGGCAAAGAAGTGTTCGGGGTGTTTTTCCCTTTTCAAACGATCAAGGATTTCCTGCCTGGATGTGAACAGCAGTTTCTCACTTTCATCCAAACCAAAGGAGGCGTGTTCCCAGTTTGATTTAACGATCCACTGGCCCGGTGCAACTTCCTTAAGCTTATTTAAAGTATCAAATGAAAAGTAGCCGGCTGTTGGAATTTCAGCCTGACACATCAAATCTTTGGTAAGGATTTTATTGGAGGTAATGTAGATGGCATCAGCCGGACAGCCGGTAAAGGGCATATTAAAATGTTCAAACAGGAAAGGCGCTATATGTACCAGGCGTCCGTTTCCAAAGAGGGTCTCTACCAAGTTGACTACAATGAGGGGCTTGTGCTCACTGAGCTGCTTTTCAAGTTGAATTAGGTCGCAAGGAAAGGGAAGCGTTTGCACTTCATAACCACCCTTCAAGAGACCCTGGCAGAAATAGTCAGCCTCATCCAGGACATCCAGCTCATCGGCAGGGGCATTCTCAGCCAAAGGACTATGATAAATGACCACTTTTCGATTATCCATATCTGGGGGGGGATATCTTTAGTTTTTGTTAGATCTTTGACAGAGGCGGTCAAGGGCGGCCTCCATGATCATTGCGATCAGGTCATTGTAGGAAATGCCTGCTTTGGCGGCCAAAATAGGCAGGTCGCTATGAACAGGATTCAGTCCGGCAAGGGGGTTCACCTCCATGAAATTTGGCACCCCATATTCGTCGAGACGCAGGTCTACTCTGCCCCCATCACGGCAACCCAGCCCACGCCAGGATGCCAGGGCCAATTTACTGCATTGTTCATACAGATCCCGTTCAGGAACCACATATTCAATGAAATCTTCGTAATGGGCCTTGTTTTGAAAAGAATATATTCCACTGGTTTCCCGCTGGTTATAAATCACCTCCATTATTCCAATGACCCTTGCCTTATCCCCATTGCCGATAATTCCCACGGTGATCTCCCTTCCGGGAAGGAAGGTCTCTACCAACACAGCCTGTCTGAAGCGCTCCAGGCGGTCGAGGCAAACGGCTTTCAGCTCGGCGAAGTTCTTCACCTTTGAGTCGGGTCCTATGCCTTTACCGGTTCCCTCGGCAACAGGCTTAACAAAAAGGGGATAAGGAAGATCTATACGTGGAATATCAGCAGCCTGTTCCACCAGGGCAAACGGGGCGGTAGGGATACCCAGGTCGCGGATGAGGCGCTTGGTAATTCCCTTGTGGAGGGTATTGGAAAGTACAAGGGCATCGGAAAAGACATAAGGAATGCCGAATATATCCAACACCGCAGGCACCTGGGCTTCGCGGCCAATACCCTGGACGCCCTCGCAAATGTTGAAAACCAGGTCCCAGCGCTCATTGTTGTGAAGACGGTTAAGCAGGGCCTTCACATTCCCAATGCGGACCACCTGATGTCCAAGGGATTCAAGGGCATTGCTGATTCCCTCAATGGTTTCGGGGACATCAAATTCGGCAGCGGCCTCTTCACTAAAACCTTCCGCAAGGTAATCTTCCTTCAGATCGTATGTAAAACCTATTAACACAGGGAACAAATGATTTAGAAATACGAGAAATTACAACACTTAAACAAACTAGACCCCAAAAGGGCAGTAACAGTAATAAGGCCTCATTAGAAAAAAACAGGAGTCCGCGACTCAGTGTTTAATCCCAAATGGTGTTATGCAAGCCTTTGATAAAGTGCTGGGCATTGGGGCCCAAGGTACGGTTTAAATAGCCGCCCTCTTGTACCACCAGGCTCGGGATGCGCAGGCTGCCAATCATCCGCCCGTTCTTTTCAAAGTCCTTGGAAGTGAAACTAAAGGAACCTGTGGGATCACCCTTGGCGGTATCTATTCCAAAAGCAATAACCAGAAACGCAGGCTTAAATTTCTCAATCAGGCGCAGCGCATCTGCCAGCGCCATTCGGTACTCCTGGGAGTTGATGCCCTCGTCCAATGGAAAATTGTGATTAAAACCTAAACCCATGCCCTCACCTTTTTCCTTGCGGTAACCCGAGAAATAGGGATAGGTAGTGGAAGGGTGACCATGCAGGCTGAGGGTCATCACATCATTCCTAAGGTAAAAGATCTCCTGCTGCCCGTTTCCGTGGTGGTAATCCACATCAAGAATTGCAACCTTACCATATTGACTCAGGTAATTGGCGGCAACAGCGGCAGTGTTGAGGTAGCAAAACCCACCGTATACCCTGGTCTCGGCATGATGACCGGGAGGACGAACCAGTGCATATGCCAGGGGTTCCCCATTCAGCAGCTCCCCTGCGCAGGTCAGGGCACAATCGACAGCACCGCGTGCGGCTTCCCATACATTTCGGTGGATCGGGGTGAAGGTATCGATGCAGTAGTAGCCAGTTTGCTTTTCCAGTTCACGAGGCTTGCGATCGGGGTTTCGGATGGGAAAGATATATGGATAAACCGACCGCCCCTCAGGAGTTGCAGCACTAGCATTCTTTAGAAAATCCACAAGGTCGGGATTATGAACGTGGCGGATATGCTTCTCAGGGAAAAACTGCGCAGGCAATATCCTGACCAGTCCAGTTCCTTCAAAAGCCTTAAGCACTGCACTGATCCGCACAGGGGCTTCCACATATCCCCTTTCCTTTACATGGTGAATAGAATGGTGTTCATTGTACACAAGGGGAACAGGCTTACGGCCTTGTGCCAGGGCTTCCTGTTGGAGGAATCCCGATTCACGAACATAGCGGTAAGGCCTTAGGTGAACGGGGTCATCCACAATGGAATCCATCACCTTTGTAATATAATCCTGCGGACAATAGTCGCCATATTTCCGGTTCAGTATGGCTTCAACCACAGACTTCAGGTATTTTGCCGAGGGCATACCTGCCTTATCCAGGGAATCAAAAACGAGGTAAGGTGGGCAAGTATCACCTTCCTTAACAGGAGTCTCATACAGGGTATTGATAATCGGCCTGGCGCCAAAGCGTTCATAAAACCTGAGACGGGAAGCATTCTGATCTAAAAGGTCATCATCACTGCAAAGGGCCGGATCATCGGGAAGACATTCCATGAATATTCCTGTTGTCTTAAGAAGCATGGCTTCTTCCCGGCAGCGTTCATACAGTGCACTTCCGATGCCCCCCGGGCTATCCTCTTTGCGGGTGGCAATGTAATCAAGGAAACAAAAACCCCTGTCGGGAGCATGCATCAGTATAGCAAATCCCTTTACCTTGCCGTTGTTGTTATCGGCCACAAGGAGGGTAGCCCTGAAACGATACTTGAGCGGATCATGCAATTGTTCACTTATAGCCTGGATTTTCTCCTCCTTTACTTCAGAAAACTGGCTACGCAAGATCTCTTTCACTTGCTCAACGGCATAGCGGTTCATAGGGTAAAGGTCGTCAGCAACCCTGCGAATCCTGAACATAAAATCTGATTTTGTGGTTTTTATTGAAAATGACTGGATAAAACTAAGCAAAATCAGTTGAATAATCTTTACCCCAGTAAATTTCTCTTTTAAATCAAATCAGGGTAAGAAAACCGCTTGCCTTCATAGTTCCTCAGGAAGACCTTGCCGTGCTCCCTTCCCTGGAAATAATCGGGCAACAAGGGAATCTTCCCTCCTCCTCCAGGTGCGTCAATAACATAATGAGGCACGGCATAACCAGAGGTATGTCCACGAAGCCCATCAATGATCTCAAGGCCTTTCATAACGCTTGTGCGGAAATGAGCCGAGCCAAGTATTGGGTCACACTGGTACAGGTAATAAGGCCTTACCCTGATCTTCAACAATCCCTGCATCAGTTTTCGCATCACCATTACCTCATCGTTGATTCCCTTCAAAAGGACCGTTTGACTTCCAAGTGGAATCCCTGCGTCTGCCAGCCGGTTACAAGCCTGGGCCACCTCAGGGGTCAGCTCTTCAGGATGGGTGAAGTGAATGCTCAGGTACAAGGGATGATATTTCTTCAGCATGGCCGTTAAAGCCTTGGTAATCCGCTGAGGCAATACCACAGGCACCTTCGTTCCCAACCTGATGATCTCAACATGGGGAATCGCCCTGATGGACGACAGCAAATATTCAATGTGGTTGTCGGGCATCGTCAGCACATCTCCTCCACTGATCAGCACATCCCGGATCTCGGGATGTTCCCTGATGTACTGAAAGGCTTGCTGCCAGGCTGCAGGTCCAACATGACATTTATCAGAAGCAACCATATGGGAACGCGTGCAATAACGGCAATAGGTTGAACAGAAACCTGTTGACAAGAACAAGACTCTGTCAGGATAACGATGAACCAGGTTGGGAACAGGACTGTCGTGTTCCTCGGAAAGGGGGTCAGAAGCTTCTCCCGGGCTGACCAGGAATTCATCAAAAACAGGTACAACAGTCCGCCTCAAAGCCTGCAAAGGATCAGTGGAATCCAACAAGCTTGCATAATAGGGGGTTATGCGCAAAGGCAAACTGTCATTCACCCCTGGACGGGGCTTGATTTCATTCTCTCCCAAATTCAGCACCCTGGACAAATCAGACAGGTTGGTAAAACTGTTCTTTACCTGCCACTGCCAGGTGTTCCACTCTTTAAGACTTGAGTATGGGAAAAAATGCCGTAGGAATCGCAACGAACGATCGGAAATGACCGCGCTACCTGATGGGGTTTGAACAACAGGCTTCGAAAAAGATAAACCGCTGGGAGGTTCATCGGTTTCATTGGCCATGGAGGCCTCTTCGCTTACAAGCAGAGGCCCCCGTTTAAGCTCGGAAGCTTTCATTTAAGTTTTTAATGAGCGTTTTAAGTTTTTTTTAAGGCCACTTTCTTCTCAAATCATTGAAAAACCTGATGACTCAGGAGTATTTCAAAGCCTGAAAATCATTGCAAAATTAAATCAATTTTTAATACAGAATACATCTAGAAAAAAATTTATAAAAAAACAATTCAAATTCTCATATTGCTTTATATCAGTATTTTAATAAAATTAATTTCAGAAACCAATGACAAAAAGGCTTCAAAACCCTAATTGTGAAAAATCTCTTTAATGAAACCAAAAAAAAAGTCAATTGAAGGGGATTATTCGCCCTTTTTGATATTCAGTGACAAGAGCAAAAGGCCCAGAAAAGTAAAAAGACCATTCACAATGAGTATCTCAAAACCAAACTTGTAACCCCAAAAAAGGCGCTCAGAATTCTGGGATAACAAATAACTCAGGACGGGTGACAATACAGCTACAACAGGCACCCAGCGGTCCCTCACCTTCCGTTTGGTATACAATCCGAAGAAATAAAGCCCAAGCAAGGGTCCGTATGTATAACCTGCAATGGTAAATAATTTGGATATCAGGGCCTCATTATTAATGGCACCATAGCCAAGGATAATCAGCATCACCAGTACAGCAAACCCAATATGCACCAGATAACGGGTATTTCGAATGCGTTCTTCCGTTATACCTTCTTTTCGCTTCAGTCCCAGGAAATCAAGTGTGAAGGTGGTGGTTAGGGCTGTGAGTGTACCATCAGCACTGGAGTAAGCAGCGGAGATCAGTCCAAAGAAAAAAGTAAGGCCTGCAGCAGCACCCAGGTGCTGAAGGGCAAGGATCGGAAACAATTCATCAGAGGTACGCATCACCTTAACCCCATGCACTTCAGCATACATCCAAAGCACTGCACCCAAAAACAGGAAGAGCAGGTTAACAGGGATCAAGATTGCCCCAAAGGTGAGCACATTCTTTTTGGCATCGCGAAGATTACGGCAACTCAGGTTTTTTTGCATCATATCCTGATCAAGCCCGGTCATAACAATGGTGATAAACATCCCTGCAAAAAACTGCTTGACAAAAAACCGCGGATCATTCACATCGGTAATGAACATTTTTGTATATCCTTCCTCACGGATGGCCAAAAACAAATCACTGAAATTCATGCCCAGGGCTTTGACCACAATAAAAGTCGTTATGATCACTGCACTGATCATAAAAGTAGTTTGAAGGGTATCTGTCCAGACTATTGTTTTTATACCTCCCTTAAAAGTATATAATAAGATCAACACCATAAACATGGCTACGGTTAACCACATGGGAATCCCCCAGGCATCAAAAACAAAAAGCTGAAGGACATTGACCACGAGAAACATCCTAAAGGAGGACCCGATAAGGCGCGACAGGATAAAATAAAATGAACCTGTCTTGTATGAAGCCATGCCATAGCGCTCCTCCAGGTAGCTGTAAATGGAAGGAAGCCTCAACTGATAATAAAGTGGCAGCAATACAAAGGCAATAACAAAATAACCTACCTGATAGCCAAGAACCAGCACCATATAGGAGAACTGCTCTTCCTTTACCAATCCCGGTACTGACATAAAAGTAACCCCAGAAAGTGAGGCCCCAATCATCCCATAGGCAACCACATACCAGGGTGAATTGCGGTTCCCCAGGTAATAGCTTTCGTTATTTACTTTTCGAAGGGTAAAACGGGAAATTAAAAAAATCAGGGCGGTATAGATCAGGAAGGAAATCAAGAGGATGCCAGGCGTCATGGAAGTAGCTGGTTTTGTTCTCCGCAAAAATATACAAGATTATTTAACCTTTATTTGGATATTAAAAACAAATTATTCTATATTTGTCCAATATTTAGCTAATCAAATTTATCCTTATCGTCACCAGACTATTCTTCCCCTTTATCGATTTTTCATGGAAATAAACACTACAAAGAAGATCCAGATAAAAAAAGATTTCCTCGAGGCAATCATCAATGCCCAACAGGAAATGATCTGCCGTTTCTTACCGGATACCACACTGACCTTTGTAAATCAAGCTTACTGCAGATCTTTCAACATGAAAGAAGAACAGATGGTCGGAAAGCGCTGGCTTGATTTTATCCCTGAAAAATACTGGGAATCACTCATTGACCAGCTGACAATGGTTGGTAAAACGGGGCAAATCTTTAGTTATGAACATGAAGTAATCACCCCGAAAGGCAAAACCTGTTGGCATAGGTGGACTGACATCCCAATTTTTGATGAGTTTGGTGAACTTCAGGAATTTCAATCGGTAGGTCTCGACATTACCCCGCAAAAAGAAGCGGAACTGGCCCTTCAGGAAGAGCGAAATCGCCTGGACAGCATCCTCAAAACAATTGACCATGTGATCTGGACCGCAGAACTGAACCCATTCCGGCCCATCTTTGTAAGTGATCCGGTGCTCCAAATGACCGGATATGAGCCCCGGGTTTTTTATATGGACCCCGATATCATCTCAAACCTAATATCATCAGAAGACTTCCAGAGGGTTAGGGATGAGTTTAAGTATATTCTCAAAAAGAAATTCTTTTCTTCGGAGTTTAAAATAAAAATGAAAAGTGGAGTGAAGAAATTCGTTCACTTTAAAGCCTGGTATATTGAAGGGGAAGCTGGTAAACCGGCACGCCTTGAAGGGGTGCTCTCCGATATCTCCGCCCAGAAACATTACCAGGAAAACCTGATCGCCCTCAACAACAGTAAGGACCGTATCATGGCCACAGTAGCCCACGATCTGAGGAATCCCATCAGCGGTATCCTGAGCCTGTGCAACATGCTCGAACAAAAGAAAAAAGATACTGAAAACCTGTTCTATATCGATCTTATTAAGCGATCCGCTCAAACGGCCCTAGGAATCATGGAAGAATTGCTGGAGGTTTCTGAAATGGAATCCCAGAATTTTTCCCTGTCCATGCAAAAAGTAAACCTGAGCGAATTTATCCCTGAAGTCATTGAGCAATATGAGTCGGATGCCCTTGAAAAAGAGATCAGGCTCTCCTATTCCCTTCCCGAACAGCCGTTGTTTGCTGACCTGAACATCAAGAAGTTCAGCAGGGTATTGGAGAACCTTATCAGCAACGCCTTAAAATTCACCGGTGAGAAAGGATCTGTGTCGCTCGTACTTGAAGCCCTGGATGACCATGTCCTGATTAAAGTCATGGATACAGGCATTGGCATCCCCAAAGATCTGCAGAAATTCCTGTTTGAGAAGTTTACCCGGGCCAAACGTTTTGGCCTTAAGGGTGAAAAGACGCACGGGCTGGGGATGTTTATTACCAAACAAATCGTCGACCTTCACCAGGGGAAACTTTCCTTCGAAAGCGTGGAACATAAAGGCACCACTTTTTTCATCAAACTGAAAAAATCCACCGTGTAATTAAAAACACCCCTTTCTGCAGGCTTATTAAGCACGACACAGGCGTTTTTATATTAACTTTGGCGGTTGCTGAACTATTATTTGTATTTTGGAAACTTTCTCCTCCAGGTTATTACAGGCTGCCGTTGAAGAATTCTCGCGCCTTCCCGGCATTGGCCGCAAAACCGCCTTGCGGCTTGTGCTTCACCTGCTCAGGCAGGATGAAGAAAGCGTTGCCCGCTTTTCAGAGGCTATGATCCGCTTACGTCAGGAAGTGGTTTATTGTCGCCAGTGCCACAACATCTCCGACCAGGACCTTTGTGAGATCTGCCGATCACCGCATCGTGACCAGTCCCTCGTTTGCGTGGTGGAAGACCTGCGCGACGTCATTGCCATTGAAAATACAGGACAATTCCGCGGGCTCTATCACGTGCTGGGGGGCATCATCTCCCCCATGGACGGCATTGGTCCTGGTGACCTGAATATCGAATCCCTGGTCAACCGCTTGGAAGAAAAAAAAGACAGCATCAAGGAAATCATCCTTGCCCTGAGTACCACCATGGAAGGCGACACCACCAACTTCTATATTTTCAGGAAAATCAAGCCCTTCAATGTCCAGGTATCCGTCATCGCCCGCGGCATTGCAATAGGCGACGAACTGGAATATGCCGATGAAGTCACCCTCGGAAGATCTATTGTCAACCGAACCCTGTATGAGAACATAAAATAATAGCTTGCATGGACCTTACCGTAGTCATTGTCAATTACAACGTCCAGTATTTCCTCGACCAGTGCCTCAAGTCGGTGTTCCGGTCAGGTAATACACTTGAGATGGAAGTGATTGTGGTGGACAATAACTCGGTGGATGGCTCCCAGGAAATGATCCGCGAAAAATACCCCCGGGTATTACTCATCGCCAACCAGGAAAATTCTGGATTCAGCAAAGCCAACAACCAGGCCATCCGCATCGCCAAAGGCAGGTATGTCCTGCTATTGAATCCCGATACCGTAGTGGAGGATGATACACTCACCAAAGTGGTCAGGTTTATGGACAAGCATCCCGACGCGGGCGGGCTGGGCGTAAAGATGCTTGACGGACAGGGCCAGTTCCTTCCTGAGTCAAAAAGAGGCCTCCCTACCCCTGACGTAGCCTTCTTTAAGATCTTTGGCCTTGCAAAGCTGTTTCCCAAATCCAGGACCTTTGGCAAATACCACCTGGGATACCTTGACCCTGAACAAACCCATGAAGTGGAAGTCCTTTCAGGGGCATTTATGCTGCTCAGGAAAGAAGCCCTGGAAAAGACCGGCTACCTCGACGAGGATTTCTTTATGTATGGGGAAGACATAGACCTCTCCTACCGCATCACCCAGGCAGGCTATAAGAACTATTACTTTCCGGAGACCAGGATCATTCATTACAAAGGCGAAAGCACCAAGAAAAGCAGCGTCAACTATGTGCTGGTGTTCTACAATGCAATGATCATCTTTGCCCGCAAGCACTTCTCAAAACAAAACGCCTGGCTGTTCTCATTACTGATCAATCTGGCGGTGTATTTTCGCGCAGGATTAGCAATATTCAGCCGTTTTCTAAAAAAGATATTCTGGCCCCTGCTCGATGCCCTGATCATATATGCAGGGTTCTATTTCATCAAAAACAGCTGGGAAGAGCAAGTCTTCAACGGGCCTCATTACCCGCCCGAGTTCATGCACTTCATTGTCCCCGCCTATATTCTCATCTGGTTGTTTACAGTCTACTTCAGCGGCGGATACGATAAGCCGATAAAGATTTTCCGTATCATCCGGGGCATAGGGATGGGCACAGTGATTATCCTGGTCATCTATGCCCTGCTGCCCATCAGCCTGAGGTTTTCAAGGGCACTCATCCTGCTGGGAGGAGCCTGGGCGCTCTTTTCCATACTCCTGTCTAGAACCGTCCTTTCACTGATTCGCAAACAGGGATTGCACGTCGAGTCCAGCCAAAACAAACGCATCATCATTGTTGGCGACGGGGAAGAAGCCGCCCGTATTGTACAAATGATAAGGCAAGCCGGCAACAGCGCTTTCATAGGCCTGGTTTCGCTAGCCGGCAAGAAACCCCAGGCCGGGGGGTACCTGGGCACCATCCAGCAAATCAACGAGATCATCGAAATTTACCACATTGATGAGATCATTTTCTGCGCCGCCGACATGAGTTCACAGGCCATCATCGACCATATGGCTTCCCTGAGTGATCAAAAAATCAACTTTAAGATTGCACCCCCGGAAAGCCTCTATATCATAGGAAGCAACAGCATCGAAACCTTTGAAGAATTGTTTACAATCAACATCAATGCCGTCAATAAACCGGCCAACAGGAGGAATAAAAGGCTGTTCGACCTGGTTGCATCTGGCCTGATCTTTTTAAGCCTTCCCCTTACTCTTTTCATTGTCAAAAACCCCTTGGGACTGATCCGCAATATCTTCAGCATAATCCTGGGCAGAAAATCCTGGGTAGGCTACCATATCCTTCCCAAACCCTCAAAACTCCCCAAAATTAAAAGGGGCGTGCTTTTCCCCGGTGACATGATCAGAAACAAAAGGCTTGATGAGGAAACCCGCAATAACCTCAACAACCTTTATGCCAAAGAATACCGGATTGAAAACGATCTTAACATCCTTATGAAAGGCTGGCGAAACCTGGGACGCAAGTGACCCTTAGGGGGCTTTTAAACCTTTTTCTTTTTTTTGTGTTAAAAAAGTGTGCATTTTAACTTGAAGTGACAATATTTCTCGGTGTCAGGCCGTGAGGCCAGCATAAATATTTTGTAACTTAGTGTGTCTTGTTCCGGAGATAATGCAATGGAAAATTAAAATAAGTAATTATAAATGGCAAAGTTTGAATTGAGAATGCCCAGGTTGGGGGTAAGGATTATAGAAGCTAGCATGACCAA
>JAAYLH010000004.1 GCA_012521995.1 Bacteroidales bacterium
CATTCTTTTTGCTTGGAGATGGCTGAAGCAAACGCGGGTTATTTTGTAATAAATGAAGGAATTTGCGGGTATCTCTCAGGAAATTCCGGATTTCCTTTTCTGTCCACTCCTCTTTCAGGTAGGTAATGATCCTGTCGTAACCAAGCTCAGCACGGGAGGTCCAAGTTACTTCGAATCCCATTGCTCGTATTTTGATAGTATTTCTTCTGTCGTTCTGGTTTCCCCCTGATCGGCCTGCTTCAGGCCTTCATCAATTTCTGCCCTTTCATCTTCACTGATCTCATTCCACCAGTCATTATGGGGTAAGCGGGAAGATAACAAAACCTTTACGGCTTCCAAAACATGGACATCGTCAATGTTTTCGATTAAGCGGTAAAGGTCTGATTTTAAATCAACGGCGTTCATTGCAGTAATTTTTTAAACATACTCAAATTTACAGAGAAAAAAGGCAAATATCAAGCCGGAAAGAAACAGATTGTTCAAGGTCAGGACGTTTATATTTATGGCTCATCCTGGATGCAAAGAAACGCCTGAATAAAGCTTTCTACCATACGGTCGCCGCTACGCGGTTTTGCCCTATGCCCCATGCCATTATCCGTGAGATCCGTTAAAATCCGGGTAATCTTTTTCCTCCATGCCATTCCTCCGGCAAAGCGGCTTTCTTTTTGCCGCCCGGAACCCTGCCAAAACAAACAACCCCACTCCCCCCTTATCAGGGCTGGCCTTGCAAAGCCATCTTTTTTTGCAGCATTACCAATTCAGCAATGATCAAAGCGAAAATGCTATTCCCGCCCAGCGGGGGACCGTTCTCCAAAAAATATTTTTTTTTGAAATCTAAGGCATATAAAAAAAATGTTTTCAAAAAATGCAGGAGCATCCTTGAAAACACAGACTCTTTGAAATTCCAGGAACAAAAAAAAGGAGGCAAAGAACCAGCCCACGGATTCAGGAGTTTGCCGTGGGCTGGGTATTCAGCAACTAGCCTCTGAATACAATGGCGTCATTCAAAGCTTCAACGACCTTATTGATAAAATCCTGATCCTTATCACTCAGGGCATCATTTTCGCCTGACGATGAGGCCAGAACAACCTGGTAAATGGTTTTTTGAGACATCCACCACCCCACTGCAAGGGCAATCACAATGAGGGCTAAAAACCATTTCCAGGCAAAAAGAGCCAATCCGATAACACCAAGAATAATAGGCCATTTCCGCGAAGGCGAAATGTACTGCGAAGAAACGGCCGTAATCCCGCTCAATGAGTGGGTTTTACCATAGGTAATGAAACGGGAGTTGGTTACTTTCACCCCGCGATCCTCAAAGAAAACTTTTTCCTCTGCCATAACTTAATTTGGTTAAAAATTAAAAAAATCCAGCATTTAAGAATACATCTTTTGCTGGCTAAATTTGAAAATATTTTCCATCATTGAAAAATCTCTGTAATCCATTTTTTTGAAACTCCATTCCCAAAATCTTTGCGAAGAATTCAAAAAAACTATTTAATAATCAACCTTTTACACCAATTCTTTATATAAAAAGTGAATGCACAAAGACTAAAAAATGTTGCTTTTTTGTACATAAGTGGGTAATAAAGGAATGCCAATTGAGAGTTTAACCCTGCAAATCTAAATAAATAATTTTAAGTGATATACTTAAATGTCCTCAAAAAATAATTTATTTTAGCTTAATGTCCAGTTTGTTTAGGTCCCTGACTGAATATTCCAATGAAGAATGATCATGGTTCAGGCTTTCAATAAACATTCTTTGACAATATTAATATGCCCCAAGGAAGGAAAAAAGTGATCGTTTTTAAAGAAAGACTTCTTTTATTAACAAAACACAGAGTTATCCACAACCCAAATAAGCGAAACTGCCTTTTTGAACCTTGCCCGCCTTGAAGTCAATTCTCCTTTTTAAGAGAACCCCTTCCTTTACAAATCAAAAATCATCATTCGTTATTCCTTGTTCATTATTCAAAAAGTTCCCGCTTTGCTTGGCATTCCGATCTCAGAACAAGGAACAAGGAATTATGAATAAAGAAGTATCGTGAGAAAAAACCCCGACCCTCAAACCTCAAACCTTCCCAGGTCCTCCTCCATCCCATACGCCTTGCACAGCCCTCTGTACTCTTCTAGCAGGGCGTCGTTGAAGGGCACGCCCTTATGGCGGCGGTCCATCCAGGTGAGGTACTCCTTCTCGCCGGCGGTGTAGATGCGCTCTTGTCCGGGCATTTTTTTCGATGCCCTGAGTTCACGCAGGATATCGCCCGTGGTTTTCCTGAAATTGTCGGGCTCGGTAAAGGCACTGACGTTGATGCAGATGAAGAAATGGCCCAGGGGATAAGGGACTTTTTTCCCGTTTTCGACGCCCATCAGCATCTTCATAAAGGCGCCCTGCTGCAGCGCGGCCGAGAGGATCTCGACCACGGTGGCATAGCCATAGCCCTTATAGCCTGCCGTCTCCTCTCCTATCCCGCCCAGGGGCACCAGGGCCGCCCGTCCGGCGGTCAGGTCGCTCAGCACCTCGTTCGAGTCGGTCTTGCTCTCCCCGTTCTCGTCGATGACCAGGCCCTTGATAAGCTCTTTGCCCTCGCGTGCATACAGCTCTATCTTTCCGCGCTGAACGATGCTGGTGGCACAGTCGAGCAGGAAGGGGAAGTCCTCGTCGGTGGGCATGCCAAAGGTCAGGGGGTTGGTGCCCAGCATGTTCTCCACCCCGAAGGTAGGAGCAATGGAGGGCCGTGCATTGGTGCCGGTGATGCCGATCATGTTTTCGCCCACGGCCATCAGGGGGTAATAGCCCGCAAAGCCGTAGTGGGTGGAGTTGCGCACCGCCACCATCCCCATCCCGTATTTCGCAGCCTTGTCTATGGCCAGTTTCATTGCATTGAAAGCGATCACGTGGCCCATCCCGTTATGCCCGTCGATCACCGCCGTGGTGGGCCCTTCCCTGACAATCTCATACCTGGTGACGGGGTTCAGGATACCATCCCTGATCCTGTCGAGGTATATGGGTTTCAGGCGGTTGACCCCGTGCGAATCGAAGCCGAACTTATCGGCTTGTATCAACACATTGGCAATAATGCGGGCGTCGGCTTCCGGGATGCCTGCCTTCACCATCACCTTTAGCAGGAAGTCCTCCACCACGTCGAAGGGAATAAATTTCTGTGCCATAGCAAATCAAATTTATGTTTGAAAATATTATAACGTTTTAGCTTTTTTCAAAAGTAGTACATTGCCCGGAACTAAAACAGGCTCCAATCAAAAAACCCTGATCCTTTTCGCTCCCGATACACTTTCTCCTGTGAAAGCCGTACCCTTTTCTTCTCCGGGTGGGGAAAAAAACCTGAGAAAGCAACCCCTTTTCTGGGATCTTTCAGGTTCAGAGTTCAGACGTAGTTCAGACGTAGTTAACACGTAGTTCAGACGTAGTTCAGACGTGCATACACGTTTAAACTACGTGTTAATTACGTGTAATCTTCGTGTTTAATTCGTTTTAAGTCGGGTTTATATATGAAACAAATACGGCTCCGAACCTTCGCGGCGATTCATTTGATGGTTTCGGGGATGGGTACTCTGGCTGCTGAAGAAAACAAAAACCGGGGATGTTTATATGATGTGGAAATATTTATACATTTGCTAAAAGGAATAAGCCCGGAATGTTTGCCGCAAACCATCCCCCCTGAGGTACGGGGAAGCTTACCGGCGGCCTGTGGGAGACTTACAACTGACTGAACACCAATATTTACCGGAAAACCAAAACGAAGCCTTATGACACAGAAAAAAATCACCCGC
This sequence comes from Bacteroidales bacterium, assembly GCA_012521995.1. Classification (GTDB taxonomy): domain Bacteria; phylum Bacteroidota; class Bacteroidia; order Bacteroidales; family UBA7960; genus UBA7960. The sequence continues at coordinate 3,793 of JAAYLH010000004.1, forward strand.
GTAGGAGGAGATGAAGAAACCCCCGTAACCCCAACGCAAGGACGGACCCCGTTTGTTCCAACGCCTGAAAGCAAGGGCAAAGCCAAACAGTTGAGGCTGTTTGCCATCCTGGCCTGGGTAGTGGCCATTGCCGTACAAGCCTATGCCATCTTCGGCGTGCTGTTCAAGCCACCTGTCAACATGACCCTGCTGATCATCCTGATCGTGATCGACCTGGGCCTGGCCATCCTGGGCTCGACGCTCTGGAAGAAAGCCAACCGCCTCGACCCGGCCTCGGAAAAGGACAAAGTGAAGTTCTTCCTGCAGAACCAGCTGGGCGCCATCATGGGCGTGCTGGCCTTCCTGCCCCTGGTGATCCTGATCTTCACCAATAAGGACCTGAGCGGCAAGCAGAAAGGCCTGGTGGGCTCCATCGCCGTGGTTGCCTTGTTGATTGCCGGAATCGCAGGGGCGGACTTCAATCCCCCCAGCGTGGAGCAGTACACCGAGCAAACCGCCGAGGTGGAAGCATTGACCGAAGGATTTAACCACGTTTACTGGACCAAGTCGGGCTCGGTTTACCATATCTATTCGGATTGCCATCACATCAACCGCGACGTGACCACTGAGATCTTTGAAGGCACGGTAGCCCAGGCCCGCGAGCTGAAAAACATCACCGAGCTGTGCAAGACCTGCCGCAGCCGGGCCATGACCGAGAAAAACCTGACGGAGGCAGACCTGGTGCCCGCCATTACGATTACCGAATAAGAGGCCCTGCCCTGCATCTTTTCGGCTGAAGGCCTGTCAGCCGCCAAAACCCAATAAAGGCGGCAGACAGGTCTTTTTATTTCGCCTGCAAGCCGTGGTCGAGCGCCGGGTCGTTTACCAGGACGATTGGAAAATAGATTAAAAAAAGATTTCGGCGAAAGCATCTTTTCGTCATTAAAAATAAATTTATACCTTTGCAACGATACAATAAGTATCCGGCCCAATTCCTCATCTCCTTGCGGGAGCAGGCCGGCAGGAAAACCCTGCATACGAACACCTGTCGTTTTCCGTTACTGGTTTTATTACCACAATCATTTATTTCCACACAAAATTAACTGTTGTTTCACTTATTGAAATGAGCCTCTTGCCGGAGCAAAGCCTCAGAAAGGTTTTCCGGCATAAACTACCACCTTACACACCCTTTATGGAATACAATTCCCAGCGCTCGAAAATGAGCATTTCTGAATACGGAAGGAACATTCAGAAGATGATCGAACAAATCATGGCGATCGAAGACCGCGTAGAACGCAACCACCAGGCCCGTGCCATCATCAATGTGATGGGTCAGCTCAACCCCCACCTGCGCGACGTAAACGACTTCAAGCACAAGCTATGGGACCACCTGTTTATCATGTCGGATTTCAAGCTCGACGTCGACTCGCCCTACCCCATCCCCTCGGCTCAGAGCCTGGCGCGCAAGCCCGAGCGACTGGGCTATGCCAGCAACCACATAACTTATAAGCACTACGGCCGCCATATCGAAAAGATCATCGATAAGGCCTGTGAGCTGGAAGACGGCGCCGAAAAAGCCGCTCTGATAAAACTCATTGCCAATCACCTGAAGAAATCGTACTTAACCTGGAACCGCGACGCGGTAAGCGATGAGGAAATTGCATCCCACCTGAAGATGCTGTCGAAAGGTAAGCTGACCCTTGACGAGAACGTGAAGCTGGCCCAGCCCCCTGAACCTGCACCCGTGAAGGCGGTGAAGAAGAAAAAATACCAGGGGAAATCAGGCCAGGGAAAACCTTTCCAGTACAGGGGCAAAAAGAATTAAGGCTTCAGGCTGGAAAAGAGGCAGGAAAGGTTCTTTTCCTGCAGAAGAATCCTTATTTTTGGCAGCTATGTCAGCTAAAGGGGTGGCATTTCACAGGGGTTACTGCCCCGGCAAATGATTTGTCACGCCCCGGATATTGAATAATGACCAATAAATCAAGGTAAACGATGGCATCCTTTGAAATTCACGGTGGAAAACCCTTAAAGGGCGAGATCATCCCGCAGGGGGCCAAGAACGAAGCCCTTCAGATCATCAGCGCCACCCTGCTCACCCCCGAAGAAGTGATCATAGAAAACATCCCCGACATCAGGGATGTGAACAAGCTCATTGAGTTGCTTTCCGACTTCGGGGTGAAGGTCAGGCAGCTGGGAGCAGGCGCTTTTTCATTCAAAGCCGATGAGGTAAACCTCGACTTCCTGTACACGGGCGATTTTCAGAAAAAGGCGGCCCAGCTCAGGGGCTCGGTAATGATCGTGGGCCCGCTGCTGGCGCGTTTTGGACGGGCCAGCATCCCCAAACCCGGGGGCGACAAGATAGGGCGCCGCCGCCTCGACACCCACTTCGTCGGCCTTGAAAAACTGGGGGCTGCATTTCATTTCGACAGCGAACGTTGCTTTTACAATATTGAAAGCCCAAGGCTGAAAGGCTGCTATATGCTGCTGGACGAGGCCTCGGTGACGGGCACGGCCAACGTGGTGATGGCGGCGGCCCTGGCCGAAGGCACCACCACCATATACAACGCCGCCTGCGAGCCTTACCTGCAGCAGTTGTGCAAGATGCTCAACCGCATGGGGGCGCGTATTTCGGGCATAGGCTCCAACCTTCTGACCATAGAAGGAGTGGCATCACTGGGGGGCTGCACCCACCGCCTGCTGCCCGATATGATCGAGATCGGCAGTTTCATAGGCCTTGCGGCCATGACCCAGTCGGAGCTCACCATCAAGGAAGTGGCCTTCGACGAGCTTGGGATGATTCCGGGGGTGTTCCGCAAACTGGGCATCCAGCTGGAGCGACGTGGCAACGACATTTTCATCCCCGCCCAGGAAGTTTATGAGGCAGATACTTTTATTGACGGCAGCATCCTGACCATCAGCGATGCCCCCTGGCCGGGATTCACGCCCGACCTGCTGAGCATCGTGCTGGTGGTGGCCACCCAGGCCAAGGGCAGCGTGCTTGTGCATCAGAAGATGTTTGAGAGCAGGTTGTTCTTTGTGGATAAGCTGATTGACATGGGGGCCCAGATCATCCTGTGTGACCCCCACCGAGCGACAGTGATCGGTCTGGAGCGGAAGACACCCCTACGAGGCCTGGAAATGGTGTCGCCCGACATCCGTGCGGGAGTGGCTCTGCTGATTGCTGCCCTGAGCGCCCCGGGGGAAAGCACCATCCACAACATCGAACAAATCGACCGCGGATACCAATATATTGACACCCGCCTGCGCAATATCGGGGCCGACATCCGGCGCATCGGATAAGGCCTGACAAAATGACCTTTTTAAAGCCTTGGCAAGGCATTTGATGACTTGCAGGCACTTGTATTTATGCCATAAAAAATGTTCAGAAAGAAAATGACCAAAAAGGACGATCACCAGAAGAAAGACAAGCAGCACCAGGAAGCGCCCCAGAAGGGGGATAGCCCAAAAGCAGAGGCTGCAACCGACAATATGTCACCTGAAGAAGTTTCGGAAGAAGAATCACCCGAAGTGGACATGAACGAAGAGATGATTGAGCGCATCAAGGAGCTGGAAGCCAGGGTAGCTGAAAGCCATGAGAAGCATTTGCGGCTGTTTTCGGAGTTTGACAACTACCGCAAGCGCACCAGCCGCGAGCGCCTGGAGCTTTCGAAGACCGCCTCTGCCGAGATGATCACGGCCCTGCTGCCCGTGGTGGACGATATGGAACGGGCCCTGCAGATGGTTAGCCCGGAGGATGCAGAAGATGCTGCCGTAGAAGGCTTCAGACTGATTTACAACAAGCTGAAAAGCATCCTGAGCCAGAAGGGCGTTGAAGAGATCAGTGCAGTGGGCGAGGATTTCGATACTGATTTTCACGAAGCCATCACCCACATCCCTGCCACCGAAGAGCACCAGAAGGGCAAAGTTGTGGAACAGGTGCAAAAAGGATATATACTCAACGGCAAGGTGATTCGTTTTGCCCGGGTAGTGGTTGCCAACTAAGCAAAGGATTTTTGGATGTCGAAAAGAGATTATTACGAAATATTAGGCGTTTCGCGTAATGCCACTCCTGAGGAGATCAAGAAGGCGTACCGCCAGAAGGCGTTGAAGTATCACCCCGACAAGAACCCGGGTGATGCCTCGGCCGAGACGAAGTTCAAGGAGGCTGCTGAAGCCTACGAGGTTTTGAGCAATGCCGACAAGAAAGCCCGTTACGACCAGTTCGGGCATGCGGGCATGGGCAACAACTTTGGTGGCGGAGGCTTTGGAGGGGGTATGTCGATGGATGACATTTTCAGCCAGTTTGGGGATATCTTCGGAGGCTTTGGGGGTTTTGGCAGTGGTTTTGGGCGCTCTACCGGCCGTCGGGTCAACAAGGGCACCAACCTGCGCATCAAGGTAAAATTGAGCCTGGAAGAGATCCTCACGGGCGTGGAGAAGAAGGTGAAGGTCAGCAAATTCGTTTCCTGTAAGAGCTGTAAGGGCACCGGCGCCAAGGATGGCGGGGCCTTCCACACCTGTTCAACCTGTAACGGGATGGGGCGGGTTACGCGGGTCACCAATACCTTCCTGGGACAAATGCAGACGGCCACCACCTGCCCTACTTGCGGGGGTGAAGGTAAGACCATCACGGATAAATGTACGGTGTGTTACGGCAACGGCATCGTCAAGGAAGATGAGGTGATCAGCATCAATATCCCTGCCGGGGTAGCTGAAGGCATGCAGCTCTCGCTCAACGGCAAGGGGAATGCTGCGGCGCGCGGAGGCGTGCCGGGCGACCTGATCGTGCTGGTGGAGGAAGTGCCCCACGAGAAGCTCATCAGGGATGGCAGCAACCTCTTGTACGATCATTACATCACTTTTACGCAGGCGGTGCTGGGCGACACGATCGAGGTGCCCACCCTGGAAGGCAAGGCGCGCATCAAGATCGACGCAGGCACCCAAGGCGGTAAGGTGCTCAGGCTCAAGGGCAAAGGACTGCCCTCGGTGAACGCTTACGGGCGCGGCGACCTGCTGGTGAACATCAACGTATGGACCCCGCAAAACGTCAGCCGCGAGGAGAAGACCATGCTTGAACAACTGGCCCATTCTCCAAACTTTCAGCCCAGCCCCAGGAAAGGAGAAAAGAGCTTTTTCGAGCGTATGAAAGACGTCTTTAATTAATCGCATAAGATGGAATACTTATTTCGTGCTGAACATATCAGCAAGTCCTACACGGGCCATAAAGCCCTGTCGGATGTAAGCATCGAGGTTCCCAAGGGCCGCATCTTCGGCCTGCTGGGCCCCAACGGCGCAGGAAAGACCACCCTCATCCGGATCATCAACCAGATCATTGCCCCGGATGAGGGTGAACTTTTTTACGGGAACGAGCAACTGAAGGCTCATCACGTGCACAACATCGGTTACCTGCCCGAAGAACGCGGGCTTTACAAGAAGATGAAGCTGGGCGAACAGGCGATTTACCTGGCCCGGCTCAAGGGGGTGCCCGAGCACCAAAGCAAGAAACTGCTGAAGGAGTGGTTCGAGAAATTCGACCTGCTGCCCTGGTGGAACAAGAAGGTGGAAGAACTCTCGAAAGGGATGGCCCAGAAGGTGCAGTTCATCATCACCATCTTACACAAGCCTGCCCTGCTGATCTTCGATGAGCCCTTCAGCGGCTTTGACCCCATCAACGTGAACCTGATCAAGCAGGAGATCCTCAAACTGCGCGATGAGGGCACCACCATCATCTTCTCGACTCACAACATGGGCTCGGTGGAAGAGTTGTGCGATCATATTGCCCTGATCAACAAATCGGAAAAGATCCTCGACGGCAATGTGCGTCAGATCAAAAAGGACTTCTCGACGAATATCTTCCAACTAGAGCTGGGGCAGATGAAGGGGCCCGCGGAGCAGATGTTCGACCACCGCTTTGAACTCATCAAGGCCACACCCCACAACGGGCTGAACACTGTCAGGGTGAAGATCCTCAGGGAAGCTGATTCCAATGAGCTTATCAGCCAGGTGTTGCCCTATGCGCAGGTGGTTTCGTTCAGTGAGCTGACTCCCTCAATGAACGACATTTTCATTAAAACGGTGACCGGGAAATTTCCCCAGGAAAGCAGTCAGGATGAGGTCTCAGCGAGTGCCAACGATTACCTTGCCGAATAAAAAACCAGCGGAACATGAACAAGATATTAGTCATCATCAAGCGTGAATACCTGAGCCGGGTGAAGAAGCGCTCGTTTATTATCATGACGATCCTGGGTCCCATCCTGATGGCAGCCCTGATGATCGGACCTGCCGTGGTGGCCATGATGAGCAGTTCAAAATATGAAGTGGCCATCGTAGATGACACTCATATGTTTTATGACCAGTTCACCCCCACGCAAAGCACCACCTACACGCGTCTGGAGACCGGCATTGACAGCGCCCTCGAGTTGATGAAGGGGGGCAAGTTCGATGCAGTACTTCACATCCCGGAGGTGGCCTTTCAGGCGCCGGCGAGCTTGCGGCTGTTCTCGCTGAAATCGATAAACTACTCGGCCAAGGCCCACATGGAGTCGGTGCTGAAGCATCAATATGAGAGCCTGAAGCTTACCAAAGCGGGCATCGATCCAGAGGTGCTGATGGCCATTGAGACGCGGATCACCATCAATGCGGTGCGCATTGAAAAGGACGGGGTTGAGCGCAGCGATTATCCGGAGGTGAGCATGGGGCTGGGATTTGTGAGCGGGCTGCTGATCTACATGTTTATTTTCCTTTTTGGGTCGCAGGTGCAGCGCGGGGTGCTTGAAGAGAAGACCAGCCGCATTGTGGAAATTATTGTTTCGAGCGTGAAGCCCTTTCAATTGATGATGGGGAAAATAGTGGGCGTAGGCCTGGTAGGCCTTACACAATTCCTGATCTGGGTGGTGCTGACCTTTGCCATCGTGGGCGGAGTAAGATCAGCATTCCCCGAGGCGTTTCAGTTTACTTCTGCGGAGGAAATTTATGTCAGCGCTTCTCAATCGCTTAATGCGGAAGAGCTGCAGAAGCAGATGGAAACTGTCCAGATGCAGAACACCACGGCGGGCCAGATCATGGAAGGCCTGGCAGCCATCAACTTCCCTGTGGTGATCCTGGCGTTCCTGTTTTACTTCCTGGCAGGCTATCTGCTCTACGCGGCCCTATTCGCGGCCATAGGTTCGGCCGTAGACAGCGAGGCCGACACCCAGCAGTTCATGCTGCCGGTCACCATCCCCCTGCTGTTCTCCATCATTGTGGCCCAGATGGTCATACAGGACCCCTCAGGGCCTATGGCCTACTGGCTGTCGATCATCCCCCTGACCTCGCCCGTGATCATGATGATACGCATTCCCTTTGGAGTACCCTATCTCGACTTGGCCATTTCTGCCGTCTTGCTTATTGCGGGATTTATCTTCACCACCTGGCTCGCAGGAAAGATTTACCGCACAGGCATTCTGATGTATGGCAAAAAGATCACTTACGCCGAGTTGTGGAAATGGATCAGGTACAGGTAAGCATTTCCTTAAACGATACCTTCAGGGCTTCTGAAAAGGAATAAATCCTTGGAGGGAGCCCTTCCCATAAACTCCATTGATTGATCCGGACGTTTTCGTGGTAATGAATGCGCCGGCACTTCCAAGGAACCTCTTCCCCGTTCCGGGAGATTGATGAATCAATAAGGTATTAATCAAAAAATAATTTTAATTTTTGGAAAACGGAATCAATAAAGGCATGTTTTTTGCATACATTTACCTGATGAACCTGCAAACTCCGAGGTTATGGAAAGACCTGCCCTTTTGCTGTTGTTTCTGACGGTATTCCTTATTCCCGTCCGAGCCCAGGACCTTTCAACAGCGCCCAGACACAGTCCTTACCAGTACATTTACAAGATCACCAACGAGGAAGCCTTAGAGTTCCTCAAAAAAGGCCGCATCCGCCCTGATGACCTCTCTCTGTTTCATACAAAGGTTGACTCATTTCCTTTCAACGAAACGCCTCCTACCCTGCACACACCAGGGCACTACCTCTGGGTGAAGACCCAGGGCCACCAGGAGGATATTGAGTTTAAGACCATCAACAATACCACCCTTCATGTCCTGGATAACCTGAAAGACTTTTCTTTCCAGATCTATGACCTTCAGGGGGAGGCACTGCACGAACCTGATGTAAGGCTGGGGAGCAGGAAGATTGCTTATGACCCGGAAAGCGGAACTTATCTGGAGCCAAAAAGCAATGCCAGGGGATGGCTTACCTATGAATACCAGGGGCACCTGAACATTCACAAAATTTGGAGGATCCGTAATCAGGGATTCTTTGCCAGGGCGGCTGGATTTTTCCTTACAAAAGCACCCTTTACCTGGATGGCCAGCCCGGTCAGGATAGCCATCAGCCTTCCTGTTGACCTGATGAAAACCCTCGGCACCAGGTACCTTCACGGAGCCTACAGCGGAATTTACTGGGGCATAAAAAGCATTGTAGCCCCCGACGATGCGTGGTTTTACGAGCAATATTACGGCTACCTTGTTCTTAACAAGCCCAAATACCGGCCGGGCGAAACGGTTCGTTTCAAGGCTTATGTAACAAACAGCAAGCGTGAACCCATAAATCAGACCCTGGACCTTGTATTGTTCCAAAGAGGCCAAAGTGATAAGTTCCTTCAACAGGTACAGCCCTATGCCCCGGGAGGCTATGAAGGCTCCTTTGTTTTGGATGACAGCCTGGAGTTAAGCCTTGATCAGCAACTGCGGGTCCGTTTAAAACGCCCCGGTGGAAATGAGATCATGGGGCAGGTGTTTGACTTTTCTGATTACGAACTTAAGGACATCACCCTGAGCGTCAGCAAGGAAAAGTCATTCCATTACCGGGGTCAAGACCTAAAACTGGAGATCAAAGGGCGGGATGAAAACCAACTGCCCCTGTACGATGCCAGGCTGGAGATCAGAGTTACCCCAATAAGGGTGCTGGAACATTTCAGCGAGCATAGCTTTGTGCCCGACACCATACTGTATCGTGAGATGCCGCTGGACCCTAATGCCCCAACCATTCTCAGCATCCCCGACAGCCTGTTTCCTGCGGTCAACATAAATTACGAGGTTTTCATTACAATGAGGAGTTTTGACAACCAGGTTCTGACCAACACCCAGCGCCTGCATTTCTATCATAAAAAGGAAGAGCTTGAATACCGGCTGGAAGATTCCCTGATCACCTTTCACTTTCGTGAGAACGGCATATCGAGGGGAGTACTGGCGCAGCTGGCGTATGAAAACAAGGATGGGGTTGTGGGTCTGATCAAGGAAGTAGAACTTCCCCATACGGAAATAATCAATCCCGGCATTGCCTCCTTCCGTCTGAAATCCGGGGGACAGGAATCCTTACTGAAGCCTCAAATTGAGGAAGCTGGGCTGTGGATTCAGGAGAACCGCAGCGCCACCAGTACAGGGTTCAGTGTAAACAACCCGCGGGGCCTTGATTTCACGTGGTTCCTTTACAAGGATAATTTAGAAACAGGCCGTGGAAAAGGCCGGGAACTTAAGCTTGAGGAAGCTGCCGAACCTGCTGACAATTTTCACCTGCTGGTTCAGTATGTATGGGCCGGGGAGGTGAGAGAAAGATGGTCGTACTCGGTATTTCAGCCGGGGGTCTTGGACATTGCCGTGAAACAGCCTGAGCGAATCTTTCCCGGGCAGACTGCCACCATTGAACTGGAGGTTACCGATGCTTATGGGCAGCCGGCTGCAAACACCGACCTGACCGCATTTGGGTGGACTAAAAAGTTCGGCGAGCAGCCGCCCTCTATCCAGGTGAACAACATCCGCAGGAGGTATCCAAGGCTGTACAACTCTTTTGGTGTGCAAAGACAAGGGGGCCGGCATATTCAATTTCTAAATAGAACCAAGGATTTCTGGTTTTCGGAGGCGGGGCTGGATACCCTGCTTTTCTACCATTACATTTTTCCCGAAAAGGAGTTGTTCATTTATCGTGAAGCGGCCTTCAGCGGGCAAACCCAGTTTGCGCCCTTCGTGATGCAGGACGGGAAGCAAGTGCCCGTACAGGCCATTTACGTCAATCACATCCCTGTTTATACCTCGCTGGCCAACAACATTGGCCCCTGGTCATTTAGGGGGAATGCAGGCAACAATCACATCAGGCTGCGAACCCGATCAAACGAGATCATCATTGACAGCCTTTACCTGGAGGCTGGTCAAAAGACCTATTTCAGCCTTGACCTGGACAAAGTGGAAAGCGCAAGGGTAAAGAAAGCCAGGCCGCGGCTCAGCAAGGAAGAACGCAACACCCTCCTCCCCCTTCATTTTGTGTTTTCACAAGCCAGGGAGGATAAACTGTACTGGATTGAGGAGCAAGGGGAAATAACTCTTCTTGGCATTCCTGCTGTTCACAGGAATAGCTGGAACAACCAGGCCAGGACTATCATTGGGCCACGCGAAAAGGGTACCATAAGCATATCAGACCTTGGGGGGCCCCTTTTTCAGGTCTCCCTTGATCCCGCAATTGGCCAATATTTTTCGGATAAGGGGGTATATTCAGTGAGCCCCCTGGGTGAGCATTTCTATTCTGCCACCTGGAAGGGGATGCACACAGGCAGCCTGGAGGATGAGGTGCTGACCCGCTCGCTGATGGATGAGAACCTCCGGCGCATCCGCGAGGCCTTTTCGAAGCCATACTACCAATACTGGTTTCCAAACAGGACACTTAAAGGTAATGGCCGCCTGATTGTTGAGACGAAAATTGAAAAGGGGATCAGGGATGAACTGGGAGACCCCTTGCATATCATGTTAAAAACCGGTGAAATAACGAAGGACACCTTTTTTTATCCCGGATCACATACCCAATTCGAGAATCTTGAACCCGGGCCTGTAAGCCTTGTTTATGTGTTTAAGGACCACCGCTTCTGGGAAACCCAACCAATGCTGATACGGGGCAACGGGCATAATTATTATAAGATCAGGATCAATGAAATGCCCTCAAACCATGCTCAACTCCAGGCGTTTTTTGAGACTCTGGAGAGAAAATACCGACAGGAGATTAAAGAAATTGATTTGCCGGGCTTTTCCAGCCTTTTATTTCAGAAGCCCCTGACCTTTTTAAGGACGGGGAACAGAATCAGCGGGCAGGTTTTTGATGCCGGCGATCACCTGCCTTTACCCGGGGTAGCTGTGACCGTACCGGGTACTTCGATCGGAACCATAACGGATATTGATGGCAAGTATTCAATCAACGTACCTCCGGGCCAGAAGATCAGGTTCCAGTTTATAGGAATGGTCATGCAGGAATTCGTCCCAAGCCGCAATACACACGACGTTTATATGGTGGCAGACCATGTAATGCTGGATGAGACAGTTGTGGTAGCATACGGGAGCAGGGGGTCAAGCATTCTAAGTGGTTTAGCACCTGGCATCAGGATACGCGGGGCCTCAACCATATTTGGCTCAGGGGCACCCACCGAGCTATTCATGGTTGAGGATGATGTAATCATTGAGTATGAGGCAATCCAATTGGAGGAATTGCCAACCGAAACGCCCGCCTCTTATGATATTCCTGATTTCACTTCCTGGCAGCCGGGAACGCAGGCAGGAAGCCTTCGCAGCAATTTCTCCGACTATGCCTACTGGGAGCCACGGCTGCGCACCGATGCGCAGGGGAAGGCATCCTTTGAGGTGAAATTCCCTGATGACATCACCTACTGGAACACTTATGTGTATGCCATGAACCAGCGCCATCAAACGGGCAGGCATACTTCGGGCATTCAATCGTTCCAGGCCCTGACGGCACGTCTGTCATTGCCAAGGTTTTTGGTGGCGGGTGATACAACCCTGGCATTGGGAAGAATCACGGCTTACCTGCAGGACACCCTTTTAACCACTTCTTATGTGGAAATAAACGGTGAAACCAGCAAAGTCAGGGGCCACCAGGTTTATCAAAGTGCCATCGACACCCTGAGGCTGAGCGCAGGAGATACTGACTCCCTGAAGGTAAAATATTACCTGGAATACCAGGGATACATTGATGGAGAGGAGCGAAAGATCCCCTTATATCCGCAGGGCCTGGAGAAAACCCGCGGGTATTTTTGGAGCCTTCAGGCCGACACCAGCTTCAGCATTAGCTTTGACCCCGGACTCGGGGAGGTCAACTTGTACGTTAAGGACAATCCCCTGGAGTATTTTCTGGGCGATATTGAATATCTGATCCAATACCCTTACCAGTGCAACGAACAGGAAGCCTCCAGGCTCATCGGCCTGCTGATGAAAAAGCAGGTGAATGAACGGCTGGGAAGGCATTTCTGGGAAGAAGGACTAATTCATAGGACCATCCGTAATTTGGAGAAGAATCAGAACGAAGAAGGCTTGTGGGGCTGGTGGGAAAAAGAAGGCAGCACCAATATCTGGATGAGTGAGCATGTCGTGAAAGCGCTGCAGCTGGCCATTGAAAATGGGTATGAATTAAACCTGAAAAAGCCTGTCACGGCCGAAATACTTGCCTGGCACTGGGAGAAGGCGCGTACCAGCAGGGACAGGATGAGCCTGATAAAATTGATGCTGATGCAAAAAGTTGAGCAGGATTACTCCATCCTGGTAAATCGCCTGAAGTCCGAAGAGCAGTCCTGGCGTAATTTTTATGACATCGCAGAGCTGGAGCAGCAGGCAGGCCTCAGGGAGGTGGCTACTTCCGTCCTTGACAGCGTAAGGGTTTCTTTCTTCGGCAACCTGTATTTCAGAGGAGATGACGGGCCTTATGCCTTTCACGGTACCACCCAGACCAATACGCTGGCCGCCTATCGCATCCTTAAGCATGCCGGGGAAAGTTATAAAGAATACCTCGATCCCCTATTCTATTACCTTCTGGAAGCCCGCGACATGAGTTATCCAAGGGGGACTTATTTCATTTCAAACCAGATTCTGACCCTGTTGCCAAGATTACTGCAAAATATCAGCCCCAATATGGATAAGGCCAGGCTCAGCCTCAGGGGTGCAGTCGATTCAGTTGGTGTTGAATTTCCAATGGAATTGCAATTCGCCCCGGTCCAGCCGCTCCATATAACCAAAACAGGCCCGAGCCCGCTTTATCTTACCGCTTATCAACGCTATTGGGAAACAAGCCCAAGCCCACAAGGCAACGACATACGCGTCACCACCTGGTTTGAAGGCAAGGGCCATGAAGAGCTTTTGGAAGCTGGTAAGGAAGTGATCCTGAAGGCCATGTTGGCCCTTGAGAACGAAGCTGAATACCTGATGCTGGAGGTTCCCATCCCAGCAGGCTGCAGCTATGCCGAACATCAAGCCGGGGGTCAGGGGGAAGTCCACCGCGAGCAGTGGCGCAACCTGGCCACCCTGTTCTTCCAAAGGCTGGGGCCTGGGACTTACACCTACGACATCAAACTTTTACCCAGGTTTTCGGGCAGCTACACCCTGAATCCTGCGAAAGCGGAACTGATGTATTTCCCTGTTTTCAACGGCAACAACGAAATGCGAAAAGTGGTGATTGAGTAAGCCTGTGGTTTCGGTCAATCTTTTTATCTTTGCCCATTGTAAAAAAGAATTACCATGGCCAGGATATTAGTAATTGACGATGAGCGCAGCATACGCAACACCCTTAAGGAAATCTTGGATTACGAGAAGTTTGAGGTGGAGGTTGCCGAGGACGGCTTCGAAGGGCTTGAGAAGATTGAGAACAGCCATTTCGACGTAGTGCTGTGCGACATAAAAATGCCAAAAATGGATGGCATAGAGGTGCTGGCCAAGATACAGGAAAAAGACCCTGATGCCACGGTGGTAATGATCTCAGGGCACGGCAGCATTGATACGGCCGTAGAAGCCATAAAGAAAGGCGCCTTTGACTTCATAGCAAAGCCACTGGATCTGAACCGATTGCTGATCACCATCCGCAATGCGATGGACAAGACCCAGCTGGTGACCGAGACCAAGGTTTTGAAGCGCAAGGTGAGCAAAACCTACAAGATGGTCGGGGAATCAGAGGCCATTCAAAAGATCAAGGAGATGATTGAAAGGGTGGCCCCCACCGATGCCCGTATTTTCATCACCGGACCAAATGGCACAGGCAAGGAACTGGTGGCCCGTTGGCTCCATGAGCTCAGCAACCGTTCGAAGGGCCCCTTTGTGGAGGTTAACTGCGCTGCCATCCCTTCAGAACTCATCGAAAGCGAACTCTTTGGCCACGAGAAAGGCTCCTTCACCTCGGCCATCAAGCAAAAAAAAGGCAATTTTGAACTGGCCACCGGGGGAACCCTGTTCCTGGACGAGATCGGCGACATGAGCCTTGCCGCCCAGGCCAAAGTGCTCAGGGCTCTGCAGGAAAACAAAATCACACGCGTGGGAGGGGAAAAAGAAATCCCTGTGGATGTAAGGGTGGTTGCTGCTACCAATAAAAACATCCACGATGAGATCGAAAAAGGCAACTTCCGTGAAGACCTGTACCACCGCCTGAGTGTGATCCTCATCCACGTTCCCACCCTCAACGAGCGCTCCGATGACATTCCTTTGCTGGCCAACCATTTCCTCGAGCAGGTCCTCGCCGAGCAGGGCATGGCCCCAAAAGCCTTCACCGAAGGGGCTTTTGAAGAGTTGAAGAAAATTGAATGGACAGGTAACATCCGCGAGTTGCGCAATGTGGTGGAACGCCTTGCAATTCTATGCGACAAGGAGATCACCGCAGGGGATGTGCAGACCTTTGCCCAGCCCCTGAGCGCCATCAGGAAATAAATGTTGCGCCTGTCATAAGGGAGATGTATTCAGAATAAAGCAAGGTCCTCCCCTTTCGGGAAGACCGGGCGTTTTTGTTTTCGCTTCCCGGATTTTTCCAGGCAATTAACTGGTTCACCCACATAAATTTCTTTTTCTGTCTGGAATTAATCAGGTGCCGGGAGGGAACAGGGTATAGGTTGAGCCGGGTTTTAGTGGTTTTAAAACGGCTATATTCTGAATCAAGCTATAGCCCGGTGCAAAGAAGGCATATTTGCTTATTGCAATCTTTTTAGTGAGGATTTCAGAAGCGATGATATTACAAATGAACCACGTCAAAAATAAGAAAGGTTTTGAAAAAGAAAAAGCCGCCCGGAAATCAGACCCCTGGCGGCTTTTGTAATATTTGGATTTCGGCTGTTATTCAGCTTTCGAATAATCCATGGCAGCAAAACGTTTATAGGAAGCAAGGCGCCATTTTGCATTCTCTTCAGCAGCCTTAAATAACTCGTCGGCTTCTTTGGGGAATGCCTTTTTAAGCGAGCTGTAGCGTACCTCAGAGGAGAGGAAAGACTGGAACTTGCTCCAATCGGGCTCTTTAGAGTCGAGCTGGAAGGGGTTCTTGCCTTCGGCTTCCAGGGCGGGATTGAAGCGATAGAGGTGCCAGTAGCCTGCCTCCACAGCGTCTTGTATCTGCTGCTGCGATTTACCCATTCCGGCGCGAAGCCCGTGGTTGATACAAGGGGAATAGGCAATGATGAGGGAGGGTCCCGGATAAGCTTCTGCTTCGCGGATGGCCTTCAGATACTGGTTCTGGTTGGCACCCATGGCTACCTGTGCCACATACACGTAACCGTAGCTCATGGCCATCATACCCAGATCCTTCTTGCGTACCCGCTTTCCTGCGGCTGCAAATTTGGCTATGGCACCAATGGGAGTTGCCTTGGACGCCTGCCCCCCTGTGTTGGAATACACTTCTGTATCCAACACCAGGACGTTGACATCCTCTCCAGAGGCCATCACGTGGTCGAGACCACCGTAGCCAATGTCGTAGGCCCATCCATCCCCACCAAAGATCCACATAGATTTCTTCACCAGGTAATGTTTCAGGTCGAGAATCTGGCGGGCCAGGTCATGCTTTTCCTTTTTAAGGGCTGCAATTACTTTCTCAGAGGCTTCCTGGGACTTCTGGGCATCGTTCATTCCTTCGATCCAAAGCTTGAAGGCTTCCTTGGAATCGGCGCTCAAGTCTTCGTCGAGCCCTGTTTCCATCAGGCGGGCAATCCGTTCGCGAAGCTTCTTCACGCCTGTTGCCATTCCAAAGCCATACTCAGCGTTGTCTTCAAACAGGGAGTTGGCCCAGGCGGGACCACGGCCGTCTTTATTGGTAGTATAAGGAGTAGCGGGGGCTGAACCGCCATAGATGGAGGAGCAACCTGTTGCATTGGCAACAATCATGCGCTCGCCAAACAACTGGGTGATGAGCTTGATATAAGGAGTCTCACCGCAACCAGCACAGGCGCCGCTGAATTCAAAGAGGGGCTGTGCAAACTGGCTGTTCTTTACACTCTGCTGCTTGTCGAGGATGGTATCCTTATAGGTGACATTCTTGAGAATCTTGTCCCAGCGTTCATCTTCGTGCATCTGCGACTCGAGGGTTTCCATGGTGAGGGCCTTCCCGGGGGCGGGGCAAACGTCAGCGCAGTTGCCGCAACCCGTGCAATCGAGCGGGCTAACCTGCATGCGGTATTTGTAACCTGCAAGTTTACCTTTTGTAATATCTATTACCGGGGTGTCCTTCCCAACTTTTTCCAATTCCTCATCGGTCATCAGGAAAGGACGGATAACGGCATGGGGGCAAACATAGGAGCACTGGTTACACTGGATGCATTTATCGAGGTGCCACTCAGGAACGTGAACGGCAATACCCCTTTTCTCATAGGCAGTAGTTCCTGCAGGGAAGGTACCGTCTTCACGGCCAAGGAAAGCACTGACCGGGAGGTCATCGCCTTTCTGAGCGTTGATGGGGAACATGATGTCGCTGATAAATTCAGGCACATCCTTGCGCTTCTCAGGGGCAACCACCTTGGTATTTTTCCAGTCGGCTGGAACTTCAATCCGAATAATTTCTGAACCTCCGCGGTCAACGGCGGCATTATTCATACGTACTACTTCTTCGCCTTTGCGGCCATAGGACTTGTAAATGGCGTCCTTCATTTCCTTCACAGCATCCTCGTAAGGAATCACCTCAGCCAATTTAAAGAAAGCTGACTGCATGATGGTATTGGTGCGATTGCCCAAACCAATTTCTTCAGCAATTTGAGTGGCATTGATGATGTAGAATTTAATCTCCTTTTCGGCCATATACTTCTTCATATGGTCGGGAATGCGATTCTTAGTCTCTTCCACATCCCAGATGGAATTCAGGAGGAAGGTACCGCCTTTTTTCAGGCCTTTGAGCATATCGTACTTCTCGAGGTAAGCGGGTACGTGGCAGGCGACAAAATTGGCTGAATTGATCAGATAGGGCGAGCGAATGGGCGAATCCCCAAAGCGCAGGTGTGACACGGTAATACCTCCAGATTTTTTGGAGTCGTAACTAAAGTAACCCTGTGCATATTTATCGGTGGCATCGCCAATGATCTTGATGGAGTTCTTATTGGCACCCACGGTACCGTCTGATCCCAAACCATAGAATTTTGCAGCAATATTTCCTTTGGGAGAGACATTGATGTCTTCACCAATGGGCAGTGAGCGGAAAGTCACGTCATCGACAATACCCACGGTAAACTGGTTCTTGGGTTCGGTCAGCTTCATATTGTCGAACACGGCAATCATATGTGCAGGGATGGTATCCTTGGAACTGAGACCATAACGTCCACCAACTACAATGGGAGCATCCTTCTTACCATAGAACAGATCACGTACATCAAGGTAAAGGGGATCGCCATTGGCACCTGGTTCCTTGGTTCGATCGAGCACAGTTATGCGCTTAACGGTTTTGGGCAGCACCCTGAAGAAATACTTGGCAGAGAAAGGCCTGTAGAGATGTACGGATAAGAGGCCCACTTTTTCACCCTGGTCCATCAGGTGGTCAATGGTTTCCTTAATAGTTTCGGTGATGGAACCCATTGCGATGATAATATTTTCGGCATTGCCAGCACCATAATAGGTAAAGGGGTGATATTCGCGTCCAGTAATTTTGGAGATTTCTTTCATATAATCCTCCACAATATCAGGAACGGCATCATAGAAGGGGTTAGCTGCTTCCCTTGACTGGAAATAGATGTCAGGGTTCTGTGCGGTCCCGCGGGTTACCGGATGCTCAGGGTTGAGGGCCCTTTCACGAAATTCCTGGAGGGCTTTTTTGTCAAGCAGTTTGGCAAGCGACTCCTGATCGGCTTCTTCTACTTTCTGAATCTCGTGGGAGGTGCGGAAGCCATCGAAAAAGTGAAGGAAAGGCACCCTTGACTTGATGGCAGCCAGATGGGCAATGGGAGCGATATCCATGATCTCCTGGACACTGCCAGTAGCCATAAGTGCAAAGCCAGTCTGGCGGGCGCTCATCACGTCGGAATGGTCACCGAAGATGGAAAGCGCCTGGGCTGCAAGGCTGCGGGCGGAAACGTGAAATACCCCGGGGAGCAATTCACCCGATATCTTGTACATATTGGGAATCATCAGCAAAAGGCCCTGGGAGGCAGTATAGGTGCTGGTGAGGGCACCTGACTGTAGTGACCCGTGCACGGCACCTGCGGCACCTGCTTCCGACTGCATCTCCACTAGTTTTACTTCTTCGCCAAAAATATTCTTGCGTCCGTGGGCTGCCCATTCGTCCACATTCTCGGCCATATTTGAAGAGGGGGTAATGGGATAAATAGCAGCAACTTCGCTGAACATGTACGCAACGTGTGAGGCGGCATGGTTACCGTCACAAGTAATGAATTTTTTCTTTTTTGTCATGTTTTCTTTATTTAAAAAGAGTCTTATTATTAGGCAGTTAGGATCAATGTTTCAATGGGGCAAAATTAGTAATTTTTACCCATAGAAACCTGCAATAAAGACTGTTTATAACGATTCTACTTAAGCAGGAAAACAAGCGTTGTTAATCAAAAAACATCCAGGAGACCCCGAATTTAAAGGCAAATCCGGGCAAGGGATAATAAGGAATGGCATAGACCTGAGGAAAATCCGGAAGAAAACTGGTAATGTTCTGTGCTTTCAGGAAGAAGCGGGTCCTTTTTACCTTGATTGTAGCAAAGGCATCAGCAAGGAACGTATGGTCCATTTCATAACCATCCTGAGCATAGAACTGGCGTACCACCGGCATATACCCCATTGGAGAATAGGGTGCATTATAAAAGAAGTCGAAACCCACATTCAAATCCATCGCTTTTTTGAACAGGGAAAAGTCGAAAAACACCGAGTGGTAGCTGACAAGTTCTGGAAATTGCTCGAATTCCTGCTCGTCCACATACTGGTAAAGGACTTTATGTCTTGTCTGTAATACCCCAATGCCCGCCTTCAGGCCGATAGCGGCGGAGAGGAGTCCAAAGGTGCTGGTGTTTTGAAGGGGAAGGGCTTCAGGGCCTAAATAAGCCATATTGGACAACAAATAGTAATTCCCTTCCAGCGAAAGCCAGTTCGACTGATAAAGCAGCCTGGCATGTCCTATTTGTTGTTTTGAAAATTCATTCTCCCAGGAGATATAGTTTCCATAAAACCGGGAAAAGGTATAAGGCACGGATTGTTTATAAAATGCGGCCTGTGCTGAGAAATGATGCTTTTGATCAGGTCTTCCCAAGAGTATGGAAGCCCCGATTCCCAAGTCCTCATCATTGTATCCTCCTAGTGTCAAATGGGCAAAGGCTCTAGCTGAGAGAAAACGGGTCTCGTCACTCTCAAGCTCCAACCCCTGAACCACCTGGCTAAACTGATCTTTCTGCTGAGGGTATCCAGCGGTTAATTTGGCTTCTCCTTCCCCTTCACCTGGTTCAGGATTCACCAGCAAGGGTTGTTTAATATTCAGTACCTGGTGCTTAAGGTAAATCTTGAAATTAAAGGGGAATCTTCCACGACCACTTTGCAGGGGAAAGTTAGACCAGCTGACCAAGTTCTCGATGGTGCTCACAAATGTGGAATCAAATGTAGATTCGGGGTTAAAGGGTTCTGCTTCGTAAAAGTCTGAGGGGGTTTGTGGATCATTAAAAACGAATGACTCACGTCGCCAGGAAAACTCGTGGTTGATCCGCCCCAGATTGATAAAGCGTTTTTGGGCAATTGAGTCGTCTTCGCTTTCACCCACATAGAAGCCAGTCTGGTAAAATTGATGGAAGTTGACAGCGGTTTCCCGCATCTGCAATTTAGCATCGGGCATAAAGACAAAATCGCTGTTGGGATCCTGTTCAAAGGCAAGACGGTCTTCAAGCCCCCCTCCTTCCTGGTTTTCAAAGCGATTGCTGATGAAGCTGCCCAGGGCTTGATAGCGTTTGTTGGGCAACTGGAAATCGAGGGTCACATAAATATTTGAGTTGCGAGAAGCAGTTTGCGTATAGAAGCCGGGGGAATTGGTGAGCTGGTAATTAAACCCTGCATGCAGGGTTTCATGGAATTTTTGGTTGTGAAGTGCATTGAACAGTTGTTCACGCTCAGAGCCCATCACATAGAACAAGTCAGTAAAGACATGCTCGGGCCGATAAAAGTGCAGGTTATCGTGCTTAAAGCGGTATCCAGGGAAAAGCGCCTGGGGATACAATTGAAAACCAGGACGAAGCAGGGGGTCAAACTTCAGCAAGCGGGTGATATGGCCGGGATTTCCCTTATTGGCAAAAAAGAAATCGGAACGGTACACAAAATCGTACAACTGGTAGCCGGTGATGGTGGTGTCTATGATATTGGGCAAGGCTTCATAGGGGCTCTGAAGCTGTTCCTCAGTATACCAGGGAACCTCAGACGCGGGTTTCAGGGTGTCGGCAGGTAAGGCCAAAAGAAATAATGGCCCAAGCATAAAAATTATACTAAAGGATAAAGCCTTCAGACACGACATAAGTGGGTTGTTCAAGCTTCAGTTATTAACGGACAATGCTCCTGAAAAATTTTGGTAAAGGTAAGCATTTAGCTTTTATTAAAACCTTTTGCGCCATCAATGCATTGAAAGCCGAACGCATACCAAGGGTTTAGTAGAGCAGGGCTAACCACCCCCTGACTTAACTCCCTGTTGCAATTAAAATATTTTATACCTTCGGGTCTTATGAAATGGACCAAAGAATATATATCTATACTGGCCATTGTTGCCATCACTTCTTTTATGGGGACTTTCCTCATTTCATCAGTAAACATAGCCCTTCCTGCCATTGAGACTGAATTTGGGTTGAATGCAGTAAGCCTGAGCTGGCTGGTGACCGGTTTTCTGCTGGCATCTGCCATCCTGTTGCTACCTGTAGGACGCCTTGCCGATTCAAAAGGCATCAGACGACTTTTCCGGATCGGTTTGTTGGTATTTACGCTCACTTCCTTGCTTTGTGGCTTTGCTCCCAATGGATTAATGCTAATCTTTTTCCGTTTCCTTCAGGGAACAGGGGCTGCATTGACCACAACAACGGGTCCCGCCATCCTGGTTTCTGCATTTCCTCCAAAACAGCGCGGTCGGGTGCTGGGCATTTCCGTATCGGGGGTCTACCTTGGCCTTGCAACAGGGCCTTTATTCGGAGGTTTCCTTACCCAAGCCTTTGGATGGCGTTCTATTTTTTTCCTCTCTGCATTGATGGGACTGGGGTCCATCATCCTGGCCTTTCTTTTCCTTGGCAGGGATGGTGTCCTTGGGGACCGCCAACCGATAAAACTTAAGGGACTCTTGCTTTATATGCCAGGGCTGTTCCTGATGGTATTCGGGTCATCATGGATTCCTTCACTAACGGGCTGGGGAATGATTGCCCTTGGGGTGATCTTTTTGTTTGCCTTTTGGTTTCATGAAAGGCGGTCGACTGCCCCTATTTTTGACACCCGCTTATTTTCAGAGAACCGCTTATTTACTTTCTCGAACCTGGCTGCACTAATCAATTACAGTGCAACCTATGCCATTGTCTTCTTCCTGAGCCTTTATCTACAGAAGATTCAGCTCCTTTCTCCGCGTGAGGCTGGGAGTGTCCTCATTGCCCAACCAGCCATGATGGCCCTTTTTTCGCCAGTAGCAGGCAGGCTTTCCGACCGCATTCAACCGCGCTACCTTGCCACCCTTGGCATGAGTATGTGTACCCTGGGATTGGCAGCCTTTGCTTTCCTGGGACCCGAAACATCCTTGGAAATCATTGTCGGGATACTCATCTTTGTTGGGCTTGGTTTTGCTTTCTTTTCCTCTCCCAACATGAACACCATTATGGGGTCGGTAAACCGCCAACAATACGGCATTGCATCAGGAACTTCGGCTACAATGCGAGTGCTGGGGCAAATGGCCAGCATGACCATTGTAACCATCTTCTTTGCCTTGCTGTTTGAAAAGCAAAGCGTTGCAGCCGTCAATGATACCCTTTTCTTAAAAGCTCAATTCTGGGGATTCCTCACCTTTGCCGCCATTGGCGCAACAGGGATATATTTCTCCTTTAATAGGGGTAAGCTGGCACGAGAATAGATACATTGAGAAGTGAATGGAAAATAATGAGTGATAAGGGATTATTGGTTAATATTGAGTAGTAAACGTCCAGGACTCCGATCCGCTGGTAAGCGGATAAGCTACTCTCCCGTCCGCTGGCCAGCGGATCGGAATGGGAAGAAAGGTGTGGTAATAAAAGAAAAAGCCCCTCTCTTTCGAAAGGGGCTTTAAAAAGGGTGGCGACGACATACTCTCCCGGGTGTGAACCCAGTACCATCTGCGCTGGCAGGCTTAACGACTCTGTTCGGAATGGGAAGAGGTGGACC
>JAAYLH010000032.1 GCA_012521995.1 Bacteroidales bacterium
CCAGTATGGTGGTGTTGACTATGGGAATGCCATCATGGACCTTGACCCAGCCAACATTGAGTCGATCTCGGTGCTGAAGGGTGGGATGGCCGCAGCCCTTTACGGCCAGCAAGCCTCTAACGGGGTCATCCTGATCACCACCAAAGGCGGAGGCGGTCGGAGCGCCAACCTGGGGGTGAACGTGAGCAGTTCGGTAACTTTTGAAAACCCTTACATTTTCCCCGATTATCAGAATGAATACGGGCAAGGGACCAACGGTTCTGAATTTTTATATCGCAAATATCTGACCACCAACGGGCTGACAGAGTCCCAGTACAGCTATCAGCAGTATGCATATGAACGGGCATTCAGGTATGAGAATGGCGCCGGTGGCGGGCAATTTGACGGGACGGATGAGAGCTGGGGGCCCCGGCTGGATATCGGCCTGATGCTGCCCCAATTTACAAGCCCCTATACCCTGGACGAAAATGGCTTGCCCGTGTATGAGAGCACCCCATGGATTTCGCATCCTACAAACGTTCAGGACTTTTTCCAAACGGGGATGACCTTTGACAATAGTTTTGAGGTGTATGGATCGGGCGACCGGACCTCGGCCCGCCTGGGCATCTCGAGCATGAACGGCGCCGGGACCATCCCGAATACTGACTTGACGCGTTATTCGGTGATGTTTAACGGCGACATGGATATTTCAACCCGTTTTAAGGCCAACGCGACGGTCAACTATGTAAAGAACTTCAGCGAGAACCTCCCGGGTGGTGGTTATGATGCAGGAAACGTGATGCAGTCGATCGGGGGCTGGTTTGGCCGGCAGGTCGATATGCAGGCCCTGGAAGATAACTGGGACACCAAAGACCCCTTTGGACGCTGGTATAACTGGAACAATAACTACCACAACAACCCCTTCTTTACGGTGAACCGCCTGCTGCGCAGCAGGGACCGCGACCGTGTCTTCGGGAACTTCATGCTGACCTATAAATTAACCGACTGGATGAGCCTGAGCGGAAGGATTGGTAACGACTTCTTCAGTGAAAACCGCAAGGAAGTGAATGCCGATGGTGCCATCGAGGTTCAACCCGGTGGTAACTTCAGCATCAATGACAGGGCCGTGAATTTGTTCTCGAGCGATCTCTTTCTGAATTTTGACCGCAGCCTTGGCGATGATTTCCGCATCGACGGATTGCTGGGGGCCAACTATTATCAGTACGATTACAGGTATCAGTATATGGCAGCCTCCTCGCTGACTGTTCCTGACCTGTTTACCATCGGAAACGTAGCCGGCAACCCGACCACAGATATGTATACTGAAAAGTCGGTATCGAACAGCTTGCTGGGTTCGGTGAATATTTCCTTCAGGAACTATTTATTCCTGAATGCCACCGGCAGGAACGACTGGTCGTCAACCCTTCCTGAGGGTGCCTGGTCGTACTTCTATCCTTCGGTAGGTTTGGGCCTGATCTTTACCGATGCCTTTGGCATTGAATCCGACATTCTTTCCTACGGTAAGATTCGCGGAAGCTGGGCACAGATTGGTAAGGCTACCGATCCTTATAAAACAAGGGGCGTTTATGAACCGGGTACCTCCACTTTCAGGGGTGTGACCCAGTTCTTTATTAGCCGCCAGCTCCCTCCGGTAGGCTTAAAGAACGAGACGACCACTTCCTATGAATTTGGTTTGGAGATGGCTTTCCTGATGAACCGGGTAAATTTTGACTTTACCTATTTTAACAACCTTTCGAGAGACCAGATCCTTGGGGTAGATATTTCACCTGCTTCGGGTTACAGCTCCATGCTGATCAATGCCGGTGAGATCCAGAACAAGGGGGTTGAACTCTTGCTCAATGCAGGCGTCATCCGCAATCAGAATGGTTTCAACTGGGATGTCACCCTGAACTGGTCGTTTATTGAAAACAAAGTCAATGAATTGTATGGCGACCTGGAATCCTACCAAATTTCCTCATCCTGGGGTGGTCTAACGATCGAAGCCCGACCGGGCAAGCCTTTTGGGACGATCATGGGTATAGGATATGCCCGCGATGATCAGGGTCGTGTGATTGTGAACCCCACTACAGGTAGGGTGCTGAAAACCCCTGTTCCCATCGAAATTGGCAACATCATGCCCGACTGGATGGGCGGTTTCCGGAACACCTTCAGCTATAAGAACCTCTCGCTGAGCGCGCTGATCGATGCCCGCTGGGGCGGCGACCTGTTTAGCGTAACCGACTGGTTTGGTGCTTATGCAGGTGTGGCTGGCTATACCACTGAAGATGGCGTCAGGGAAAACGGTGTCATTGTGGGTACCAACCGCTTGCAGGACTGGGGCGCCGTTTTGGCAGCCACCAACGAGAACGGAACTATCATGTATGATGAAAATGGCTTCCCAGTGGGGAGTGGTACTAAGAATGATATCACCATTTCTGCCCAGCAGTATTATGGTGATGTCTATGGAAACAACGAAGCTTCCATCATTGATGGCTCATTTATTAAGTTGCGTGAGATTTCCTTCGGATATACCATTCCCAGGAGCGTCATGAATCAGATCGGCTTTATCCGCACGGCCCAGATCAGCATCATTGGCCGGAACCTAGCCCTTCTGTACACTCACGAGTCGAACGAAATCCACATAGACCCTGAAACGGGCTTTGGTGTTGGTAATTCAGGGATGGGCCTTGAGCAATACCAGCTGCCTTCGAGCAGAAGTATTGGTTTTAAAATTAACCTTGGTTTCTAAAATTGAAATGACATGAAAAAATTCAAAAATATATTCATTTTCATGCTCGGGTTGATTATTCTTCCAACGGCCTGTACAAAGGATTTTGAAGAAATCAATACCGACCCGAACAATCCGACTGACGCCCCTTCGATCAACATTATGACCAATGTGATCAGGTATCACACCCAAAACTGGTATGATCCCTGGGGCGACATGAACGAACCCTCCTGCTATGCCAACCATTTGGGCAAGATTCAGTACATTGATGAGGCTGC